>DATAYA010000106.1:0-11817 GCA_036272815.1 Acetobacteraceae bacterium | reverse complement strand
GGCGAAGGCGGACGCCTTAGCGGCGGCTGACTGGACCGAGGCGACGATCGCTCCGGTGGTGGCAGGATTTTTCTACCAGCCGCAGCCGCCCGCGGAGATGGATCGTCTCCGCCGCATCGCCCTGAGCGCGTCCCAGGCGGCGGCGGTCGAAGCTGCCGGATCTAACGCGCGGAGCCGTACTTTCGAAAACTTGGCCGCAATCCGGGTTTCGACGATGATCGTTCAGGGCCGACATGATCGCGTTCGCACGCCCGAGCATGGCGCCGCCATGCAGGAGCGGATCCCGCAATGCCGGCTCGTCGTGCTGGAGCGCTCCGGCCATACGCCTCAGCTTGAGGAGGCGGACGCATTCCATGCGGCGGTGATGTCGTTCTTGACGGTGGCGCAATAGCCGGTCCGCGCACCCGGCATTCGCGTGCCGCGCGGCCCATGCAGCCTTGCAAACGGGGAATTGCCATGCACATCGAAGACCTGCGCGACAAGGTTTGCCTGATCACCGGCGCGAGCCAGGGCATCGGCGCGGCGGCGGCGCGCGGCTTGGCCGCGGCCGGTCTGCGGGTCGGTGTTCACTACCACCGCAGTGCGGCGGCCGCGGCGGCGGTGGCAGGCGATATTGCCGCGGCAGGCGGAGAGGCATTCCTCCTGCACGGCGACATTCGCGAGCACGGCACGGTCGAACGCTTGATTCGGGAGATCGTGGATCAGTATGGAAGCCTGTCGATCCTGATCAACAATGCCGGAGACCTGATCGAGCGGCACCCGGCTGCCGAAACGTCCGATGAGATGTTCGATCAGCATGTCGCGCTCAATATGCGTCCGGTGTTTGCCGGCTGCCGAGCCGCCGTGCGTCAGTTCCGGGCGCAGGGGCATGGGGGCGGCATCATCAATCTGAGTTCTGTCGCGGCTCGGACCGGCGGCGGCGGCGGTTCGTCGCTCTACGCCGCCAGCAAGGCGTTCGTTGCGACCTTCACCCGCGCCTTGGCGAAGGAAGTGGCGCCGGAAGGCATCCGCGTCAACGCGGTGTCCCCCGGCGTGATCGCGACGCCGATGCAGGATCGGACCACGCCGCGCGAGGCGCAGGAGGCGGTGCGCAGGATGATCCCGATGGGCCGGATCGGGGCAGCCGATGAGTGCGTCGGAGCGTTCCTTTATCTTTGTTCGGAGCGCCTGAGCGGCTATGTCACGGGACAGATGATCGAGGTGAACGGCGGGCTGGCGATGCCATAGGCCGTCATCCGTCGTGGGTCGGCGCGGTCCTCGAAGCCCGATGCTCGCCGGCCGGCCGCTACGTCCCGCGTCGCTCCACCGGCACGGCGACCTCGTTCCGCCGTAGGCGCGGGATGGTCCAGGGTGGATCATAAAACCACGCGACGGGCTCGCCCGCCGGCGCCCAGGCGCTCGACGCCAGCGCCGCCAGCAATGCCTGTCGCGCCGCCGCCACGGCGGCGGGCCTCGGCACCCCGGCGAAGCGCAGCACCGCCAGCGTCTGCGCCGGCACGGTGACGATCCGCACCGCCGGATCGTCAGGCTGTGGCAGGCTCTCCCGCACTGCCTGCGCCGGCATGAAGAAGCGGATGCGCCACGCGGCGGTCTCACCCGGCTCGCGCATCTGCGACACGGGTGCGGTCATCGCGATGTGCCGCCGGCCGCGGTTGGCGCCGAAGATGTAGCCCGCCAGCAACCGGAAACCGCGGCCGCGCGCGGCGGTCTCCTCACCCGGCAGCGATACCTCGGCGGCGATCCGCGCGCCGTAATGCCGCACCTGCACCGGCCCGATCCGTGCCAGCGGACGGAAGCGGGGCTGTTCGGTAAATCCGCGCAATCCGGCGACCGATCCCGCGGCCGCCGCCAGTTCGCCGATCCGGCCGACGACACTCATCGGCGGGGCCGCCGAACGACGGTCATCGGCGGGCCCGCCGAACCACGGTCATCGGCTCGGCAGCCTGTGGAAGCCGGGATCCGGCGGCGGCTCGGCCAGCGCCTCATTGATCTCCGACACCGCCGCCCCGCGGGGGCCACGCCGACAGGCGCGTTGCAGTTCTTCCACGGCATCCATCTCCCCGTAGATCAGGGTCTCCACCGATCCGTCGGCGCGGTTGCGGGCCCAGCCGGCGAGGCCGAGCCGCGTCGCCTCCGCGACCAGCCAGTCGCGGAAACCAACGCCCTGCACCCGGCCCCGGATCACCAGACGCTTCGCCCTCATCGCCGTGCCAGCTCGAACAGCCGGGCCGCCGTCGCGACCTCGCCCGCAATCGCGGCGCGGCGCGCCAGCGCCTCGGCGTCGGTGCCCCAGATTTCCTCCTGGAAGCCCTCCTCGAGGCTGGCCAGCGCCAGCGCCTCGGCGGCCGCGAGACGCTGCCGGGCCAGCGCCAGCCCGAGCACGAGGCTGCCCAAAGCCGGCACCACAACGCCGAGGGCGGCCAGTGCCAGCGGCGGCTCCGCCGCGACCGCGCGCCGCAGCGCTGCCAGCGCCGCCTCGTCCTGCGGGACGAAGGTGATCCCGCGCGTGACGCGCAGTGGCGCACCGAGTTCGGCCGCGGCCCAGTCCAGCCAGGGCTGCCACGCATGGGCCTGCCACTCGGCCAGCGCTGCCGGCTCCTCGCCGCGATAGCAGAGCAGGTCGCTCTCGCCATAGCGCGCCAGGGCCGCAACCGTGCCGGCCGGATCGGGGGCGATCCGTTCCTGCGCGGTGCCGGCGAGGCGGGTGAGCGGCACGTCGGAGAAACTCATCTCGCCGCCGGGCGCGGCACCGGCGCGCTGCCACTCGGCGGCAATGGCCGCGGCCAGTTCCGGCCGGTCCAGGCGCAGCGTCGCCCCTCCCGGCAGGCGGATCGGCTTGCCGTCGAGCAGCACCTGCAAGCCCTCCGGCCCGCCCCCGACCGTCGCAAGCTGCCAAAAACGCTGCATCGCTCAGCCGTGGTGCCGCAGCAGGCGGAGGATGTCGCCCGGCTGGATGCCATGCTCCTGCGGACGCGGCGGCGGGACCGGCCCGGCTTGGCCGCCCCGCGCGACCGACAGCGCCGGACCGCACACATCCGCGCCGCGGCCATTGCCGATTACGAGCGCCACGCGGCCATTCGCGCCGCGCTGCTCGGCGATCTTCGGCGCGCGCCACGGTCCGGTGATGGCGACCGGCGCGCCGGCATCGACGCTGCCCAGCAGCACGCGCGGCTGCAAATGCAGGTCGAACGTCTCGGCGCCGAGGTCGACGCTGCCGCCGCCGGTGATGGAGACGCGGCTGGTGTCGATCGCGAACGTCCGCACCGAGGCCCGCCCGCCATCGGCGCGGAGCCGCAGCGCCACGCAGCGCAGCCGGGTGCGGCCGGCGCCGAGCGACGCGGGCAGCTTCGTGTCATGCAACGCCGCCCCGAGTGCCGCCTGCAACAACTGGTTGGAGATGTCGCCATCGACCATCGACAGCCCGACATCCCCCCGCAGACTCGCGGCGATCGCCTGCGGCGAGGCGCCGGTGCCGTGCAGGTCGAGATCGAGGCGCGCCGGTCCGGTGATTGCAGGGGCAAAACCAAAACCCTGCAAGCTGGGACCGAGGGCCAGCGCCGGCGCGTGCAGCGTGAACGCCATCGGCGGCCCCGATGCGCCTGCGTTGGGCGCGCCTGCATTTGGCGCGCCTGCATTGGGCGCGTTTGCGATGGGCGCGCTTGCGTCGGGCACGCTTGCGTCGGGCACGCTTGCGTCGAGCGTGAACGTGCCGTCCACCGGACCGCCCGGCAGCACCGCCGCGAATGGCGCCACCGCCAGGTTGCCGCCGACATCGAGCAGATGGCCGGAGACGTCCCGCAGATCGGCGCCGCCCAGTCGCAGCGCCGCCACGGTCAGCCGCAGATCGGCGTCCGCGGCGCGAAGCGGGGCGAGATCGAACGGCCGGGCGGAGATCATCGGCGGGGGCGGCACGGGTTTGGCCGCCGGGGCCGGGGCCGGGGCGGCAGCCGGCGACGCGGCCGGCGCGGGAGCCGGCGGTCGAACCGGAGGTCGCGGCATCGCCCGGCGCAGCGCATCGAGATCCAGCCGCCGCGAGGTCAGCGTGGCCTGCACCACCGGCCGGACGCCGGCACGGCCGACCGTCGCGTCGCCTTCGAGATCGCCCTCCGGCGCGGTCAGCACGAGGTCGTGCAGCGCGATGCCTCCCGGAGCATCGCCGATCCAGGTATGCAGCGCGACCCCCTTCAGGGCCGGAAGACGCGGAGAGAATGCCGCAAGATCAGGGATGTTGGCCACGAAGGCGAGATCCTTGCCGGTCAGCGCGCGGGGCGATGCGATGCTGCCCTTCAGCGCCAGCGTGGCCGCCCCGGCGGTGCCGGAGAGTGCGACCGAAGCCGGCCGCAGCGCCCCGGGCAGCAGCGCCGGCAGCGGCCCGACGCTGCCCTGCACTGACAGCGGAACGGCACCGAGACTGCCATGCGCCACAATTTCGATCGGCCCGGTCGTGGAGCGCGCCGCGACGTCGAGGCTGGCCAGGCGCAGCCCCGGCACCGTCGCGCCGAGATCGCCCGCACCTGCCTGCACGCGCAACCCGTCCAATGTTGCAGTATCCGCGGTTTGCAGCGTGAATTGCGCCTGTGCCCGCAGATCGTGCAGCGGCGGCAGCGTGGCCCATTCATGCAGGGCGGCGAGGTCGGGCGCCGTCACAGAGACATCGGCCCGGCCGCCCGCGACCTGCCACGGCGCCGGCAGGCGCGCCGTCGCATGCAACTGCGCGCCGGGCGCGGCGAGCGTCAGCGAAGCCGGCCAAAGCCCCGCCTTGGCCCCGGCGCCGGCCTGCATCTCCATCCGCACCGGGACGTCCGCGACGATGGCGAGACCCGAGCCCGTGGCGTGCGCGGTGCCCGGCCCGGTGATGGCGACGTGCAGCGTGGGCAGCGGGACCGTCACCAGCGCGCCCGAAGCCCGCCGCCAGCCGAGCACCCCGTCGAGGATGCTGATCGCCCGCAACTCCAGCCCCGAGGCGTTGTGCGCCGGAGCAGGAGCTGAGGCGGCGGCGCCCGACGGCCGGCCTTGCGGCGTGAACACCCAGTTCGGCACGCCCTGCGCGCTGCGTTCCAGCCGGATGTCGGGCCCGATCAGGCGCAGCCCGCTGATCTGCACCTCGCCCGAGAGCAGCGGCAGCCACGCGATCCGGATCGCGACCGACCGCACGGTGAGCATCTGCGGCCGCGAGGCGCCGGGCGGATTGGACAGCCCGACATCGGTGGCGGTCAGCATCGGCTCGGGCGCGAGCTGCCATGCGATCGGGCCGGCCAGCGTCAGCGTCCGCCCGGTCGCGCGCTCGACCGCGGCCGCGATGCGCGGCTTCAGCAGGTTTGGATCGACGGTTGCGTACAGGATCGCACCCGCCGCCACCGGCACCAGGATCACGACCAGCAGCACCAGCAGCAGCGCACGGCCCCAATGCCGGCGGCGACGCGGCGGCTCGGGTCGCGGCCCCAGGGGACGCGCTCTCATTGGGGACGCGCTCTCAACGCCTGCCGGAGCCGGCGGGGCGGCGGGGTGGCCGGGACGGCGAAGCCAAGGGCAAGGGCGGTCTCTTTCATGTGCGGCGGCAGGTCGGCGGCCACCTCCAGCGTGCCGCCCTCCGGATGCGGCAGCGCCAGCGCGCGGGCGTGAAGATGCAGATGCGCATAGGCGGAGTCCACCGCCGCGGTGTCGATGCCATAGCTCCGGTCGCCCAGAATCGGCGTGCCGATCGCGGCGCAGTGCGCGCGCAACTGGTGCGTCCGTCCGGTGAGCGGCGACAGCTCCGCCCAGGCGAAACGACGGCCGGCGAAATCGCGGGTGACGTAGTCGGTGACGGCGCGCACGCCGTCCGGGTCGGGCGCGCTGCGCTCGCCGCGCGGGCCGTTGATGCGGCCGAGCCGGAGGTCGATGCGGCCGGCATCGGGCATCGGCCGGCCGGCGACGAACGCCCAGTAGGTCTTGCGCATCTCCCGTTCGCGGAACAGCGCCGCGAGCCGGGCCGCATTCCCCGGCGTGCGCGCCAGCACCAGCACGCCGGTGGTATCGCGGTCCAGCCGGTGCACCAGCCGCGGCCGGTCCGGCGCATCGAAGCGGAGCGCGTCGAGCAGCCCGTCGAGATGCCGCGTGATCCCAGGGCCGCCCTGCACCGGCAGCCCGAACGGCTTGTCGAGCACGATCAGCGCGTCATCCCGGTAGAGCACGCGGCGAGCGAGCGCCTAGGCCTCGTGCGGCTCGACCGGGGCGCGCGCGGTGGCGCGCGGCGGCGCCGCCCCGGCTGCGGCCTCCGCAACCGGCGGCACGCGCACCGCCTGCCCGGGCAGCAGCCGTGTGCCGGCGCTGACCCGCCCGCCATCGACCCGGACCTGCCCGGTGCGGCAGAGTTTTTCGATCGCCCCTTGCGTCAGGCCGGGAAAGTGCCGGCGAAACCAGCGGTCGAGGCGGATTTCGGCCTCGTCCGCCGCGACGGTGCGCTGGGCGGCACTCACGCCTGCCGCTCCTCGCGCAGCGCCGACCAGACGGCGAGGCGGCGGCCGACCTCGCGCTCGAAGCCGCGATCGGCGGGACGATAGAATTGCTGCCGCGCCATGCCTTCGGGAAAGTAGTCCTGGCCGGAGAAGGCATCCGCCTCGGCATGGTCGTAGGCATAGCCGCGCCCGTAGCCGAGATCCTTCATCAGCCGCGTCGGCGCGTTGAGGATATGCGCCGGCGGCATCAGGCTGCCGGTCCCCTTCGCCGCCGCACGCGCCTCGCCGAGCGCCGCATAGGCGGCGTTCGATTTCGGCGCGGTGCCGAGATAGAGCACCGCCTGCGCGATCGCGAGTTCCCCCTCCGGGCTGCCGAGCCGCTCATACGCCTCCCACGCCGCCAGGGCCTGCACCAGCGCCTGCGGATCGGCAAGCCCGATATCCTCCGACGCGAACCGCACCAGCCGCCGCGCGACATAGCGCGGGTCCTCGCCGCCGGCGAACATCCGCGCGAGCCAGTACAACGCCGCGTCCGGGTCCGAGCCGCGCAACGCCTTGTGCAGCGCGGAAATCAGATTGTAGTGCTCCTCGCGGTCCTTGTCGTAGAGCGCGGCCCGGCGTGCCAGCAGGCCCGCGAGCCCGGCCGCATCCAGCGGCGCCGTGTCCGGCGGCAGAGCGAAAACCTGCTCCGCCATGTTGAACAGATAGCGTCCGTCGCCGTCCGCCATCGCCACCATCGCCGCCCGCGCCTCATCGGCGAGCGGCAGCGCACGTCCGGCATCGTCCTCGGCGCGCGCGAGCAGGCCGCGCAGCGCCGCATCGTCGAGCCGCCGCAGCACCAGCACCTGGCAGCGCGAGAGCAGCGACCCGTTCAGCGCAAAGGAGGGGTTCTCCGTCGTCGCACCGATCAGCGTCACGGTCCCGGTCTCGACAACCGGCAAGAAACCGTCCTGCTGGGCGCGGTTGAAACGGTGGATCTCGTCCACGAACAGCAGCGTCCCCTGCCCCGCCGCGCGCCGCCGCGCCGCGTCGTCGAACGCCCGCTTGAGGTCGGCGACGCCGGAGAACACCGCCGAGAGCTGCACGAAATGCAGTCCCGACGCCTCCGCGAGCAGCCGCGCGATCGTGGTCTTGCCGACGCCCGGCGGCCCCCACAGGATCAGCGAGGCGAGCGAGCCGCGCGCCAGCATCCGGGTGATCGCCCCGTCCGGGCCGAGCAGATGGTCCTGTCCCGCGACATCGCCGAGCGTCGCGGGCCGCAGCCGGTCGGCGAGCGGGCGCGACGCCGCGGGCAGGTCGGCCCCGGCGGGAGGCGCGAACAGGTCGGCGGTGGCGGATCCGGCGGTCACGCGGCTTATTTGATCGCACGGGCGCCGAATTGCGAGGCCGCCGCGCACGGCCGCTCAGGGTCCCGGTTCGGAACTTCGTGCCTCATCACCCCGCGTCATGCCACCCCGTGTCATGCCCGGACTTGATCCGGGCATCCACGGGCCGCCCACCGAAGCGGGCGAATCCCGCCTCAGGCTGCCGCGGCCGGCGTCTCCTCCGCCTCTGCGGTCTCCTGCTTCGGCCCGCTATCCTGGCCCTTCGCCGCGACGTCGCGCTCGACGAACTCGATCACCGCCATGTCGGCGGCATCCCCGTGCCGCATCCCCGCCTTCAGCACCCGCGTGTAGCCGCCCGCGCGCCCGCGATACCGCTCGGCCAGCGCGCCGAACAGCTTGCTCACCATCACGTCGTCGCGCAGCTGTGCGTGCGCCAGCCGCCGCGCGTGCAGGCCGCCGCGCTTGCCAAGGGTGATGAGCTTCTCGGCGACCGGCCGCAGCTCCTTCGCCTTCGGCAGCGTGGTGGTGATCTGCTCGTGCTTGATGAGCGCGCAGGCCATGTTGCGGAACATCGCCGCCCGGTGCGTGCTCGTCACCCCGAGCTTCCGCCCGGCAACCCCGTGTCGCATCGTCTCGTTCCCCGCGCCCTGCTCAGAACGGCTCGTCGAGCCGCTTGGCCAAATCCTCGATGTTCTCCGGCGGCCAGCCCGGCACGGTCATGCCGAGCGACAGGCCCATCGCGGAGAGCACCTCCTTGATCTCGTTCAGCGACTTGCGCCCGAAATTCGGCGTGCGCAGCATCTCTTGCTCAGTCTTCTGCACCAGGTCGCCGATATAGACGATGTTGTCGTTCTTCAGGCAGTTGGCACTGCGCACCGACAGCTCCAGCTCGTCCACCTTGCGCAGCAGGTTGCGGTTGAACGGCAGATCGTCGCGCGGCTCCTCGGGCCGGAACTGCTGCGGCTCGTCGAAATTGATGAACAGCTGCAACTGGTCCTGCAGGATGCGCGCGGCCAGCGCCACCGCGTCCTCGGGCGTCACCGCGCCGTTGGTCTCGACGGTCAGCAGAAGCTTGTCGTAATCGGTCACCTGGCCGACGCGGGTCGGCTCGACCTTGTAGGAGACGCGGCGCACCGGCGAATAGATCGCATCCACCGGGATCAGTCCGATCGGCGCATCCTCCGGCCGGTTGGCGACGGCAGGCACGTAGCCCTTGCCGAGATCGACGGTGAACTCGATGCCGAGCTTGATGCCGTCGTCGAGCGTGCAGATCACCAGGTCGGGGTTCATGATCTCGATGTCGTGCCCGGCCTGGATCTGGCCCGCGCGCACCTCGCCCGGCCCGGTCGCGGTCAGCACCATCCGCTTCGGCCCCTCGCCGTGCATCCGCAGGGCAAGCTGCTTGATGTTGAGCACGATGTCGGTGACGTCCTCGCGCACGCCGGCAATGCTGCTGAACTCGTGCAGCACGCCGTCGATCTGCACCGCCTTCACCGCCGCGCCCTGCAACGACGACAGCAGGATGCGCCGGATCGCATTGCCGAGCGTCATGCCGAAGCCGCGCTCCAGCGGCTCGGCGATCACGGTCGCCGTGCGCGCGGGCTCGGCGCCGGGCTCGACCTCGAGCTTCTCCGGCTTTATCAGCGTCTCCCAGTTCCTCTGCATCATCGCCATCATCTTGTCCCTCTCAGCGGGGGCCGCCTGAACGTATGACGGCGCCGCCCTCGCGGACGGCGCCCCAACTCTGTCTTGCCCGCCGGATCAGACGCGCCGGCGCTTGCGCGGGCGGCAGCCGTTGTGCGGGATCGGCGTCACGTCGCGGATCGTGCTGATCGAGAAGCCCACCGCCTGCAATGCGCGCAGCGCACTCTCGCGGCCGGAGCCGGGACCGTTCACCTCGATCTCCAGCGTCTCCATGCCGTGTTCGCGCGCCTTCTTGCCGGCATCCTCGGCCGCGACCTGCGCCGCATAGGGTGTCGACTTGCGGCTGCCCTTGAAGCCCTGGCTGCCGGCCGACGACCAGGCGATCGCGTTGCCCTGCGCATCGGTGATGGTGACGACCGTGTTGTTGAAGGTGGCCGCGACATGCGCCACGCCCGAGGTGATGTTCTTGCGTTCCTTGCGGCGCGGCCGCGCGGTGCTGGTGGCCCTCGCCATTACTTCGTCACCTTCTTCTTGCCGGCGATTGCGACCGCCTTGCCCTTGCGCGTGCGCGCATTCGTGTGCGTCCGCTGGCCGCGCACCGGCAGGCCGCGGCGATGCCGCAGGCCGCGGTAGCAGCCGAGGTCCATCAGCCGCTTGATGTTCATCGCGACCTCGCGCCGGAGGTCGCCCTCGACGCGGTATTCGCGGTCGACCAGCTCGCGGATGCGCAGCACCTCGTCGTCGGACAGCTGGTTCACCCGGCGGTCGTCGGGGATGCCGAGCTTGGTGCAGATGCCGGCGGCCTTGGTGGCGCCGATGCCGTAGATGTAGCGGAGGCTGATCGTCACCCGCTTGTTGGTCGGGATGTTCACGCCGGCAATACGCGCCACGCTGCAGATCTCCTGGAAGGCCCTGATCGTCTGGAAAACTTGACCGGCCGCAAGGCCAATTGCGGCCGGGGCCGATCGGGCCCATGCCGGAAAGGCGGACTTATAGAGGCGGCCGCCGTCGCGTCAACCCATCTGGGTCACTTCGGCGGCACTTCAAGCGCCCCCCTCCGAAGCCCTGCCAGCCGCTGCGCCACGCTGGCGCGGAACTCCTCGGTGGTATTGGTGCTCGGGAAGGCGGTCGCAGGGACGGCCACGCGAAGGAACCGGCACAGCCTCTCCCAACCCTCGCGGACGTCGAACTCCAGCAACCGGTCGGGTGCTATGCCCCGCCGCACCGCGTCGTTGTGGCGTTGGAAGGCCGCGATGCAACGTGCGCGGTCATCGAAGGCGCCGCCGAAATGCCGCGCTCCGATCCCGCGCATCAGTTGCCCGATCGCCGACCCGTCGCCTGCCAGGCGTGTGTTGAGGCTGCTGAAGATGGTGTTCTGCGTGCTCGCGAACCAGCCTTCCGGGTCGCGTGTCGTGAGGATGACCTTGGCGTCCGGATAATGGTCGGCCAGCGCCCGCCAGTGGTCGCAAGCCGGCCAGTCGGTGGTCGAGGCGTAGCCGCCGAAGACCGCGTCCCAGTCCATCGCGGCGCCTGCGTCGGCACGCAGCCAGTGCTCGGCGAAGCCCGGGTTCTGGAGCACCTCGATCATGTGGTAGCATGGGCCAAGCCCGAGCTGCTCCAGCGCGTCCTTCAGCGACTTCGTGCCGGTGCGCCCGAAGCCGGCGCCGATCACCGTCAGGGTCATGCCGGTTCAGCCTGCGACGCCGGGAGCTGCGTCAGGACCGCCTCGATCTGCCGCGTCACCTCGTCGATCGGCGCCATCCCGTCCACCGAGTGCAGCCGCCCCTGCGCCGCGTAATGCGGCAGGATCGGCGCCGTCTGCTGGTGGTAGGCGTCGAGCCGCGCCTGCACCGTCTCGGCCCGGTCGTCCGGGCGGCGGACGAATTCGTGGCTGCCGCAGACGTCGCATACGCCGTCCACCAGCGTCGGCTTGAACCGGTCGTGGTAGCTGGCGCCGCAGCGTGCGCAGGCGAAGCGGCCGGCGATCCTCTCGACTAGCGCCGCGTCGTCGACCTGCAGCTCGATCACCGCGTCGAGCGCCATTCCGAGCTCGTCGAGCATCGCGTCGAGCGCCACCGCCTGCGGCACCGTGCGCGGGAAGCCGTCGAGGATGAAGCCCGCCCGCGCGTCCGGCTGCTGCACCCGGGCGGCCAGCATCCGGATGATGATGTCGTCCGAGACCAGCGCGCCCGACTCCATGACCGCGCGCGCCTGCCGGCCGATCTCGGTGCCGGCGGCGACCTCGGCGCGCAGCATGTCGCCGGTCGCGATCTGCGCCATCCCATGTGCCCGTTGCAGGCGCTTCGCCTGCGTTCCCTTCCCCGCGCCAGGCGGACCCAGCAGGATCAGGTTCAACGCCCGCTTCCTTTCACCGTCCCCGCCCTTTCACCGTCCCCGTCCTTTCACCGTCC
>DATAYA010000105.1:0-6863 GCA_036272815.1 Acetobacteraceae bacterium | reverse complement strand
TGCGCCTCCTGTGTGCGGCGCGTCGAGCGCGCGCTCTCCGCGTGCCGGGCGTGTCCCGGGCCGAGGTGAACTTGGCGACCGAGCGCGCCCGGGTGCGCGGCATGGCGGACCTCGCCCGGCTGACGGACGCGGTCGCGGCGGCCGGCTATGCCGCAAGCCCGGTGGCGCAGGTGCGCCCCGAGGCGGCCCAGGCCCGCGACATGCGGGCGCTCCGGCATGTCCTGATCGCGGCCGTCCTGTCAGCGCCGCTGCTGCTGGGCATGGCGGCACGCCTCGCCGGTCTGCCCTGGATGCTGCCCGGCTGGGTGCAGCTCGCACTCGCGACTCCGGTGCAGTTCTGGCTGGGCGCCCGGTTCTACGTTGCCGGCTTCAAGGCGCTCCGGGGCGGGTCGGGGAACATGGACCTGCTGGTGGCGCTCGGCACCTCGGCCGCCTATGGCCTGAGCGTCTTCGAGCTGCTGGCAGCCGCACAGGGCCGCCAGCCCGCGCTCTATTTCGATAGCTCGGCGCTGATCGTCACCTTCATCCTGCTCGGCAAGTGGCTGGAGGCGCGCGCCCGCGGCCAGACCGCATCCGCGATCCACGCGCTGACCGAACTGCGCCCGGAGACCGCACGCGTACTCCGGGGCGGCGCGGAGACGGACCTCCCGATCGCGATGGTGCGCGTCGGCGATCGCGTCGTGGTGCGGCCGGGCGAGCGCATCCCGGTCGACGGCCGGGTCGCCGAAGGCGAGGCTGCGGTCGACGCCTCCATGCTCACCGGCGAGAGCCTGCCGGTCGAGGTGGGGCCGGGCAGCATGGTCGCGGGCGGCGCGGTCGACCGCGACGGGCGGCTGGTGATCGAGACCACCGCGGTCGGCGCGGAAACCACGCTGGCGCGCATCGTGCGTCTGGTCGAGGGCGCGCAGGCGTCCAAGGCGCCGATCCAGCGCCTCGCCGACCGGGTCAGTGCGGTGTTCGTCCCCGTGGTGCTGGTGCTCGCCCTGGTCACCTTCCTGGGCTGGTGGCTGTCGGGCGGCGGGGCGGTGCCGGGGCTGCTGGCCGCGGTCGCGGTGCTGGTGATCGCCTGCCCCTGCGCGCTCGGACTGGCGACGCCGACCGCGATCATGGTCGGCACCGGGGCTGCCGCCCGCCACGGCATTCTGATCCGCGACGCCGAGGCGCTGGAACGCGCCCATGCGGTCGGCGTGGTCGCCTTCGACAAGACCGGCACGCTCACAGAGGGCCGGCCGGAGCTGGTCGCAACCCTCCCCGGACCGGGGATCGAGGCGGCCTCCGTGGTGGCGCTGGCGTCCGGATTGCAGGCTGGCAGCGAACACCCGCTGGCGCTCGCGCTGCGCCGCGCGGCACCCGACGCGCGGCCCGCCTCGGGGTTTCGCGCGCTGCCCGGCCGCGGCATATCGGGCATCGTGGACGGCCGCGCGCTGCTGCTCGGCAGTCGGCGGCTTGCGGCGGAGAGCGGGGCGGTCGACGCGGCGCAGGACGCCACGGCTGCGGCGCAGGAGGCGCACGGCCGCACCGTCGCGTGGCTGATCGAGGTCGGCGAGACGCCGCGCACTCTGCCGCGCACTCTGGGCCTGCTCGCCTTCGCCGACACTTCACGGCCCTCGGCGGCGGCCGCGATCGCCGCCCTGCACCGCGGCCGCCTGCGCACCGTGATGCTGACTGGCGACCGGCGGGTCGCGGCCGCCGCACTGGCAAACAGCCTCGGCATCGACGAGGTGCGCGCCGAGGTGCTGCCCGAAGGCAAGGCGGACGTGATCGCGGCGCTGCGGCAGACCGGCGCGGTGGTCGCGATGGTGGGCGACGGCATCAACGACGCGCCGGCTCTGGCTGCGGCCGATGTCGGGATCGCGATGGGCACCGGCACCGACGTCGCGATGCAGACCGCCGGGATCACCCTGATGCGCGGCGACCCGGCGCTGGTCGCAGACGCGATCGACATCTCGCGCCGGACCTACGCCAAGATCCGGCAGGGCTTGTTCTGGGCCTTCGCCTACAACCTCGTCGGCATCCCGCTGGCGGCGCTGGGCTTGCTCAGCCCGGTGGTGGCCGGAGCGGCGATGGCGCTCTCCAGCGTGAGCGTTGTCGGCAACGCTCTGTTGCTGCGCGGCTGGCGGCCGCGCGTGGGTTGACAAAATCCCGGTCCGCGCCTGCGATCGGGGGATCACGCGCGAGAGGGATGGCATGATGGACGAAGTGGAGTGGGCCAAGCTGACGGCGCCGGTGATCCGCGGCATCGCCGCACGCGCGGCCGCGACCGTGCTGCTGCCGGTCGGCTCGCTGGAGCAGCACGGGCCGCATCTGCCGACCATCACCGACACCCGCACCGCCTCCGAGATCGCGATCCGGGCGGCACGCCTCTGCGGCGACGAGCCGCGCTGCCTTGTCCTGCCGGGAATGTGGACCGGGCTCTCCGAGCACCATCTGCCGTTCGGCGGAACGATCAGCCTGAATTACGTCGAGTTCGCCGGCGTGCTGCGCGGGGTCGCGCGCAGCCTGCGCGCCGCCGGCGTCGGGCGGCTGCTGGTGGTCAACGGACATGGCGGCAACGTCGATCCGCTGGCAGTGGCCTGCCGCGAGCTGGCGGTGGAGTTCGGCTTCCCGATCGTCGCGACGACGCCGTGGTACATCCCCGGCCTCAAGCTCGGCGAGATCATCGAGACCGCCGAGACCGCGCAGCACGCCTGCGAGGCGGAAACCTCGGTGATGCTGGCGATGATGCCGGCCGAGGTGCGGCGCGAGCGCCTCGACGAGGCGGTGCAGCAGGCCCCGGCCGCGATCCACACGCCACCCGGCTTCAGCCGCTTCCGCAGCTTCTCCGAGCGCGCGCCGGTGACCGGCACCATCGGCGACCCGCGGCCGGCCTCGGCGCCGAAGGGCGAGCGCATCCTCGACCGGCTGGCCGAGGGGGTCGTGCGCGCGATCCGCGACGAGGTGCTGTGGCAGGTGCCCGATGCGGTCTGGGCGCCGGGTCGCGGGCAGCGGACGACGGCGGGCCGGGGATAAGAGGCAGGCCGCTTCTTCAGTCAGCCGACCATCGTCTGCTCGGCAATCGGGCTGTCGGCGGCGAGCGGCGGGGGCAAGGCTGACGCTGAAGCGGATCGGTCAACGCATTGCCCGGCTGGTGTCATGCGGCTGGCGACCGATGCTGCTCCCGGTGGCATGGCGACGTTCGTGGCCGATCAGCCACTCCTTGCGATGGAGGCCGCCGCCATAGCCGGTCAGATCGCCGTTTGCGCCGATGACCCGGTGACATGGCACAACGATCGCCACCGGGTTGGCGCCGTTTGCGAGGCCGGCGGCACGGCTCGCGGTCGGCCGCCCGGCCCGTGCAGCCAGGCTGCCGTACGTGATGGTGGTGGCCGGCGGGATCAGGCGCAATTCGGCCCAGATCAACCTTTGGAACTCTGTGCCGGCGGTCCGCACTGGAATGCGGTCGAGTGCGGCGAGATCCCCCTCGAAATAGGCCTCGACATGCCTGGCAAGAGGCCCGGCCTCCTCGGTCGGGGTCAGCGCGTACGAGCCGTAATGCAGCCGGAGCAGCCTGTGCAAGCGTGGCTCGTGGTCTTCAAAATCGAGCGCGCGCAGTGCTTCGCCGTCCGAGACGAGCCACACCGCCCCGATGGGTGACGGGAGCCGGCTAAGCAGCAGATGCAAGGCACGTCTCCTTCGCGGGGACCGCCGCGGCCGCCGCGGATGTCCACAGATGCAGGGCGGCATAGGCGCGCCACGGCCGCCAGGAGTCGCCCTGGGTGAGCAATTGCGCGCATGTCGGCCGGCCCGCCGCAGTCGTCATGGCCCGAAGAAGGCCGACATCCGCAGCCGGAAAGGCATCGGGTTCGCGCAGGGCGCGCATGGCGATGTACTGTGCCGTCCATTCACCGATACCCGGAATCGCCTTCAGTCGAATGACGGCGTCATCAAGCCCCCGCGCGGGGTCGAACAAGCCGGGATCAGCGGTAACGGCCGCGGCCAGGGACGAAATTGCCGCAGCCCGCGCGCCGGGCATTCCGAGCGTCGCGCCGAGATCGGTCCCGGCAAGTCTCTCGGGAGACGGGAACACGGAGGTCAATCCTGGTGCGCCGGGGCAATCGCACGACGGCAGCTTCGTGCCATACGCCGCCACGAGTTTTCCGGCCAGGCGGGTTGCGGCACCGACCGTGATCTGCTGGCCGAGGATTGCACGCACCGCAAGTTCGAAGCCGTCCCATGCACCCGGAACCCGCAGTCCCGGCCGCGCGGCAATCAGCCGCGCCAGATGCGGGTCCGCGGACAGATGCGCCTCGATGATGGCCGGGTCCGCGCCCAGGTCGAAGACGCGCCGGATGCGGTCGACGATGGTCGGCAACGCGGTGACAGCGGGAAAGCGGATCGTCGCCAGCAGGGCATGTCGGCCTCGGCGCGGCGCGGCCGGTCGGACTTCGATCGTTCCGTGTGCCGGGCCGATGGCGATGGTCCGCGCATAGAGGCCGCCTCCGACCTGCTCGACACCGGGGATCGCCCGCGCCGACAGGAAGCCGATCATGGCGGCCCAGTCATAGGGCGGCTTGTATGGAAGTGTGAGAGTGACGGCCGAGCTGCCAGCGCTCGCGATGGCGTCGCCACGTCGCAGGGCTCGTGGCGCTCGACCGTAGAGGGTTCGGAACGCGTTGTTGAACCGGCGCACGCTGCCGAAACCGGAGGCGAGCGCCACGTCGGTCATGCTGAGCCGAGTGTCTGTGATCAGTTGCTTCGCGAAGTGGGATCGTCTGGTCTGGGCCACGACGCTTGGCGACGTGCCGAGGTGTTTCCGGAACAGGCGGCGGAGTTGCCGTTCGCCCATGCCGAGCCGTCCGGCCAATCGATCGACGCTGTCGTCGTTCAGGGCGCCGGCAGCGATCAAGCCCAGGGCGCGGCAGACGGTACTCGACGTGCCGTGCCAGGCGGCAATATCCGGCGAGGTTTCCGGGCGGCAGCGCAGGCAGGGTCGGAACCCGGCGCGCTCCGCCGCGGCCGCGCTCGGCATGAACACGACGTTGCACAGCTTGGGGGTCCGCGCCGGGCAGATCGGGCGGCAGTAGATGCCGGTGGTCCGGACGGCTGTGAAGAACCGTCCGTCGAACCGGGCATCACGGGTCAGGAGCGCCCGATAGCAGGCGTCGCGGTCAAGGTGCATGGCCCATCATGCTTCGGCAGGGCCGATCATTCTCGCCGTTTTCGGACCTGATAGGCGCCCGCCTATCGTCCCTCCCATGCTTATCGTCCCTCCCAGACCGGCGCCCGCTTGCCGATGAACGCGTCGATCCCCTCGGCCGCGTCCCGCGCCAGCATGTTCGTCGTCATCACCTCCGCCGTGTGGCGATACGCGGCGTCGAGGTCCATCTCCGCCTGCGCGTAAAAGGCCTCCTTGCCGATTGCGAGCACCAGCGGGCTCTTCGCGGCGATCTGGCCAGCCAGCGCCGCCACCGCGTCGTCGAGTTCGGCCTCCGCCACCACCCGGTTGACCAGGCCGAGCGCCCGCGCCGCCTCCGCCCCCACCATCTCCCCGGTGAGCAGCATCTCCATCGCCGCCTTGCGCCCGACCGCGCGGCTCACCGCAACCATCGGCGTCGAGCAGAACAGCCCGATATTGACGCCGGGCGTCGCGAACCGCGCGGTCCCGGACGCGACCGCCAGGTCGCAGGTTGCGACCAGCTGGCACCCCGCCGCCGTCGCGACGCCATGCACCCGCGCGATCACCGGCTGGCGCAGTCGCACGATCCGCAGCATGAGCCGCGAGCACTGCGCGAAGATCGCCTCATAGGCCGGCCGCCGCGGATCGGCGCGCAGCTCGCGCAGATCATGCCCGGCGCAGAAAGCAGGGCCGGCGCCGCCGATCACCACCACCTTCACCGAGGGATCGCCGCCGATCCGCTCCAGCTCCGCCTCCAGTGCGACCATCAGCGCCACCGACAGCGCATTGCGCGCCGCCGGCCGGTTCAGCGTCAGATGCGCGATGCCGTCCGCATCGCGCCGCAGCAGCACGTTTTCGTCCACGTCCATCTCCGCCTCCCGCGTCAAACCCTCCGCCACTTGCGTCAAGGGGGGCGATTGTCGGCCGTCGCGCCGGGCGCGACAATGCCGCATGTCCGAGACGCTCCACCTCGAAGACCTGACGCCGGGACGCCGGTTCCGGCTCGGCACGCTGCAGGTGAGTGCCGCCGGGATCGCCGCCTTTGCCGCCGAATTCGACCCGCAGCCCTTCCATCTCGACGCGGCGGCCGCGCGCCTCTCGCCGTTCGGCGGCCTCGCCGCGAGCGGCTGGCACACGGCCGCCCTCACCATGCGGCTGCTGGTCCGCGACCTGCCCCTGGCCGGCGGCATCGTCGGCCTCGGGCTTGACGTGCTGCGCTGGCCCGCGCCGGTGCGCCCGGGGGACACGCTCTCGGCCGAGGTGGAGGTGCTGGAGGCGCGGCCCTCGCGCTCCCGGCCGGGCTCCGGGGTGGTGAAGCTGCGCGTGACGACCCGGCAGCAGGACGGCAAGACCGTGCAGGAGATGGTGCCCAACCTGATCGTGCCCAGCCGATCGGCGTGAGCGGGCCGTCCGACGGCGGCGCCGTGCTGCAGACGCTCGGCGAGCGGGTACGCACCTTGCGCGCCCGGCGCGGCATGACGCGGCGGGTGCTCTCGGAGCGTTCGGGCGTCTCGCAACGCTACCTGGCGCAGCTCGAAGCGGGCGAGGGCAATGTCTCGGTGCTGCTGCTGCACGCTCTGGCCCGCGCGCTCGGTGTGGCGCCCGGCGCGCTGCTGGACGCGGCCCCCGAAAAGCCGCCCGAGCTGGCGGCAGCCCAACGGGTGCTGGAACGGCTCGATGCCGTCCACCTGGCCGAAGCGCGGGCGCT
>DATAYA010000104.1:0-3782 GCA_036272815.1 Acetobacteraceae bacterium | reverse complement strand
CGAGGGTGATGACGTGCTCGGCGGGCGAACGCGCCTGCGCGACACCGGCCAGGCCGGTGAGCGCGAGGGCGGCAGCGCCGCCGAGCAGGGCGGCACGAACGGGATATCGCATCGGTCTTTTCTCCTCTCTGGCTGCTTCAGGTCGCCGGCCGGCGGGGGCTGGTTCAGGCCGCCGGCTGGCGGGGCATCGTGCCGCTCGCCACGGCGGGCATCCGCGGCAGGCTCGCGGCGGCAAGGCTGGTCAGGTGCGTGGCCTCGCCGATCCGGCCGCGACCGAGTGCACGCAGGGCGTGGTCGATGTGGCGGATCGCCGGGCCGTTGTCGGGCATGCCGCCGTCGCCCATCGGCACCGAGCGATCGAGCAGGCGCGTCTCTGCCATTTCGAGCGATTGCTGCGCGAGCCCGGTCCGGCCGGATTGCAGCGCGCGGGCCGCGATGCCGAGATACCTGTCAGGCGCGGCATTCTGGCCGACCGCCGGCGTCGGCAGGCTGGGCGCGATGACGGAACCCACGTCGCCGGGTTCGATGTTGCTCGCGCGCGTCGAGAACGGCGGGCCGGCGGGAGGTCCGGCCATCGGGCCGGCGAGAGCGGGACCGGCCGCCAGAGCTGCGGCGGCCACGATCGAGAGAGAGAACGGGCGCATTGCGTGCTCCATCCAAGGTATTGCACCGACGACGAGTCTAGGTCGCGATTTTGACGGGCGCCTGACCGCCGGCTGAAATGCGCGTCATCCGGGGCAGAGGCGGCTCAGTCCGCTTCCAGAAACAGCGTCACGAAATGCCCGTTCGAATAGTCGAAACCGCGCACGGTGGCGAAGCGTCGCGGCCGGACCCCGCGCGTGGTGGCGGCGGCGGCGAAAGCGGGCTGGTCCCGGCTGTCCATCAGCACCACGCGATCCGGGCCGGCGGCGAGGAAGTCCGCCGCTGCGGCGGGCTGGGCGAACCAGGCCGTGGAGGTGCCGGCAAGGAACATCAGGCTCGGCTCGTCGAAACCGAGCGCCCCGAACCGCGCATCCGCGGGCTGGCCGCCCGGCCAGTGCGCCGCCAGCGCGGCAGCGACCCGTGGCGCGATCCAGAGCGGGCGCGCGGCCGGCAGCGTCAGGCCGAACACCGACCAGTAGAGCAGCGGCGCCGCGCAGACCGCCGCCCGCACGTCGCGGCTGCGCAACACCAGCGCCGTGATCGCCGCCGCCGCGAGCAATCCCGGCACGCCGATCCACCACGCCGCCCCCACCGCCGGCGGCAGGACTGCGCTGGCGAGGCCGAGCAGCGCGCCGGCCAGCACGAAGCCGCCGACCGCCAGCGCCGCGAGCCAGCGCGGCGGGCGGCGGCGCGCGGGATCGGCGAGCCAGAGGCCCGCCAGCAGGAACAGCGCGGGATAGAGCGGCAGCGTGTAGTGCGGCAGCTTCGTATGCACCGCCTCGAAAACCAGCCAGGACGGCACCAGCCAGGCGATCAGGAACCGCGTCGGCGCCCGCGCCCGGCCGCGCCAGGCGGCGGGCAGCGCGCGGATCACGAACAGGGTGGAGGGGAAGGCGAGCAGCGGCAGCAGCAGCAGATGCAGGCCGGGCGGCGCCCCGTGCGCGTCGCTGCCGCCGGCGAGCTTGCCCGCGAGATCGCCGCCGAGCGACTGGGTGAAGAACCCGCCGCCGGTCGCGATGCCGATGGCGACGAACCACGGCAGCACCACCGCCAGAAACAGAAGAAAGCCCAGCCCCGGCCGCAGCGACCGCAGCCACGCCGCCCGCCGCTCCCAGGCGAGCAGCACCAGGACCGCGAGCCCGGCCGCCATCGGCGTGATCGGCCCCTTCAGCAGGACGCCGGCCGCCATTGCGAGCCAGAAGCCGTAGGCCGCCGCCGGCGCCATAGCCTCGGGTTCGAGATAGGCGCGCGCGAGCAGGCCCATCGCGACCGTCGTCGCCCCGAGCAGGGCGGCGTCGGTCTTGGCGATGTGGACCTCGACGGTCAGCACCACGGAGGCTGCGAGCATCCCGGCCGCCAGCAATGCCGCCCGACGCCCGACCAGCCGCCGGCCGAGGCCGAACGTCGACAGCACCGCGACGAGGCCGCCCAGCACCGAGGGGATGCGATACGGCCAGATCGGGTTTTTTCGCGCGATCCCGGTGGCGCGGGCGGCGGCGGCGAACGGCGCCTGGAGCCAGTAGATGCCGATCGGCTTGAGGTTGCGCGGCACCGTGCCATTCATGATGCGGACGAAATCGCCGGTCTGCAGCATCTGCTTGGTCGCCTGCGCGAACCGGCTCTCGTCGCGGTCGGACGGCGGCAGGGTGAAGAAGCCGGGCAGCCACAGCAGCAGACAGAGCAGCAGCAGCGCCGGATAGGGTCGGTGGAGGGCAGCCGTCTCGATGCGCGCCAGGATCGAGACGGGGGCTGAGACGGGGGCGGACGCGGGGGCTGCGCGCGTGCGGCTGTCGGCGGTCATCGCGGCGCGGCCCTAGCACGCGTGGACGGCAGGCGCCATGAAGCGGCCGATGGCTCCCCTCCCCTCCGCCGTCTGTATGGCCCACCACCATGTTTTAGCTATAGAATTTTCCGATCTTCCGAAAAGCCATGACGCCTGGGGCTACACTTCGAACGGCGACGTGGCGGGATCAGCCGGCCCATCTTCCGCGCGACCCGCGAATTCCTTGTTGACGCTCGCGTTCGCGTGATCGCGGCCATCAACTTACGGCCAGGGGCGTCGAACGGGCGCCATTCCGAGGCGCGGCCATCAGGCGACCGCAGCGCGGGGTTCCAAACCAGAGATTGACGCTCGTGCCCCTGTAAGCCGACCGCGTGGTGCTCGCGACGGGCGTGGATTACGGGCTCTGTTGTTCTACCAGTCCGATCGGCCTAGTCTCTCTAACCATGCCCCGCCTGGAAGCTCCTGGATGGCGAGGCTGACACCCCGTCGTGTTGTTCGCGCCCGGGTAACTTTGCAGCCGCGTAGCGGCGGGTCGCCCGCAGCTACGGTTGCAGCCGCCTCGGCCCGTGTGACCGGGGCGGTTCTATCTTGGCACGATCGGTGCGCGTTCATTCGAGGATAACCCGACCGATGCACAACGGGCAGTAATGGCTGCCCGGCATGCAGGGGTGGCGCAATCACCCCTCTCGGTTGTGACCCGCGCCGCCTTGCGGGAGCGTTCGCGATAATTCGCGCGCTGGCGGAACCCGCAGACGCCCCGAGAGGCGTCCGTCTGGCCGCGGCCCGGCTGCTGGCCATCATGGCCGAGGCAGGCGTCAAAGACCCCGGCGGAGGTCAGCGTTGGCGCACCGCCGAGGTCGCGGCATTCGATGCAGCAGCATGTGAGGCGCGCCGTCTGCGGCGCCGCTACTATCGGTAGGCGCCGCGTTCTGGCCCGCTGCCCCGGCGAGGCGGCCCAAAGCCTCGGCCGCAGCTCACGCTCGTCACCTGACCGGCCGCCACCGCTACGCCTGCCAGCGGCCCTGGTCGCGAGGCCGGGGCGGCTCTGCGCCCGGGGCTGTTGCAAGGACCCGCCCGTGCCCGAGCAGCCGCGCCCTGACGCCACCCGCCCACGCCTGCCATGCGGTGCTCCCGAATACCTGCCGCCGACGCGATCAGCGCCGAGGAAGCCCTGGGCCGGCTGCTGCGGATGCTGGATGGCTCGCAATGGCACGAGGCCGAGGCCGCGGTAAAAGGAGAGCAGGGGCCGCTATCGGCGGCGAACAAGTCGGGCGCGCGGATCAGCTGGGAGATCCCGCATTCACGCGAGCGCGCCATAGAGCGTGGCGTCCCGATTTTCGCAGCGGAGCGTGCATTA
>DATAYA010000103.1:0-11278 GCA_036272815.1 Acetobacteraceae bacterium | reverse complement strand
CGTCCCAGAGTGCGACCGCGGCCCCCGAGGCAAGCGCGCGGCGGGCGACCGCGAGCCCGATGCCGCGCGCGCCCCCGGTCACGACCGCCACCCGCCCCGCGAGATCAAGCTGGTTCACTGTGCGGCTCCTCTTGTCCCTGCACGCGATCGAACCATGTCGGGCGGCGGCCGGGAAGGTTCCCATGCGCCGCCCCCGGAGCTACAGCAGCAGCGATGAGCCTCGCCGCCGCCATCCCGATCGCGATCCCGCGCGCAGCACTCGTCACCGGGGGCGGCCGTCGGATCGGCCGCGCGATCACGCTGGCGCTGGCGGATGCAGGGTTCGCCGTCGCGGTGCATGCGCGGGCGGCGGATGCGGACGTGGAGGCCACGGCGGCGGCGGTCCGCATGCGCGGTGTGGCGTCGGTCGTGCTGGCGGCCGACCTCGACGACGAGGCGCAGGTCACGCGGCTGTCTGCCCGCGCGGCGGCGGCGATCGGCCCGCTCGGCGTGCTGGTCAACAACGCCAGCGCGTTCGAGCGCGACGAGTGGCACGACGCCACGCGCGCGAGCTGGGACCGCCATATCGAGCCCGGGCTGCGCGCACCCTTCGTGCTGACCCAAGGCTTCGCCCGCGCGCTGCCGGACGCGGCCGAGGGCGTGGTGGTGAATATGATCGACCAGCGGGTCTGGAACCTGACGCCGCATTTCTTTTCCTACACGATCGCAAAGGCCGGCCTCTGGGCGATGACGCAGAGCCTCGCTCTGGCGCTGGCGCCACGCATCCGGGTGAACGCGATCGGGCCCGGCCCGACCCTGCCGAGCCCGCGGCAGACCGGGGCACAGTTCGCCCGTCAGGCGGCCTCCCTCCCCTTGCATCACGGCGGTGATCCTGGTGAGATCGCGCGAGGCGTTTTGGCGATTCTCGCACTCCCCTCGATGACCGGCCAGATGCTCGCCCTCGATGGCGGCCAGCACCTAAACTGGCACCCTGCGCCGGCCGCGGGCGTTTCGCCCGAGCAGTAGGTCCGGGGCTTTTCCACCCCGGCCGGCGAAACTGCAAGAGTTACAGTGCGATGGCGGATTGCTTTCAAATCCTCGCGAGCTTCGACGGGCAAAGGGCGTGATTTCAGTATCTTGGCCCGAGTGCGCGTTCCTTGGGCAATGCGACGGAAGCGGCGTGTTTCGGGCGCTCCCGGGCCGGCGGATGCGCGTTCTCCACCGGGTTATCCACAGGAACGGTGGATGACGGAGACGGACAGCCAAAACCTTGGGCCGGCCGCCGAGACTGGGCCAGTCGCTGCGGCGCCGGTCCCGATCGGGGCGGACGCGATCGCGCTGGCGCTGGCGACGATGCCGGCGCAGCCGGGCGTCTATCGCATGCTCGATGCGAAGGGCGAGGCGCTCTATGTCGGCAAGGCCCGCAGCCTGAAGAAGCGCGTCGTGGCCTACACGCAACCGGCACGGCTGCCGGAGCGGCTGCGGCGCATGGTGGCCGACACGCGCTCGGTCGAGATCGTCACCACCCACACCGAGGCCGAGGCGCTGCTGCTGGAGGCGAACCTCATCAAGCGGCTGCGGCCGCGCTTCAACATCGTCCTGCGCGACGACAAATCCTATCCCTGGCTGATGCTGACGGAGGACCACCCGTTCCCGCAGATCGCCAAGCATCGCGGCGCGCAGATGCGACGCGGCAGCTACTGGGGGCCGTTCGCATCCGCCTGGGCGGTGAACCAGACCGTGACCGCCATGCAGCGCGTCTTCCTGCTGCGCTCCTGCGCCGATACGGTGTTTTCGGCACGCACCCGGCCCTGCCTGCTGTTTCAGATCCGCCGCTGTTCGGCCCCCTGCGTCGGCCGGATCGATGCCGAGGGCTATACGCGGCTGGTCGGCCAGGCGCGGGCGTTCCTCTCCGGCAAGCAGGCGGACGTGCAGCAGGAACTGGCCGCCGAGATGGAGCGCGCGGCGGAGGGACTGGAGTTCGAGCACGCGGCAGCGGTGCGCGACCGCATCCGGGCATTGACCCATGTGCAGGGCAGCAGCGTCATCAACCCGGCGAGCCTGGACGACGCCGACATCATCGCCGCGTGGCAGAACGCCGGGCAGACCTGCGTGCAGGTGTTCTTCGTGCGCGGCGGCCGCAACAACGGCAACCGCGCGCATTTCCCGACCCACACCCGCGCGGAGGAGGCGTCCGACGTGCTCGGCGCTTTCATCGCGCAGTTCTACGACGACAAGAAGCCGCCGCCGCTGCTGCTGCTGAGCCACGCGATCGCCGAGCCGGCCCTGGTCGCCGAGGCGTTGACGCTGAAGGCCGGGCGCCGGGTCGAGATCGCGGTACCGCAGCGCGGCGAGAAGCACGCCGTCGTCGCACACGCGGAGACCAACGCGCGGGAGGCGCTGGAACGCCGCCTCGCGGAGACCGCCGGGCAGGCGCGGCTGCTGGAGGCGGTGGCGGCGCTGTTCGAGCTGCCGGCGCGGCCGGAGCGGATCGAGGTCTACGACAACAGCCACATCATGGGCCGCAACGCCTATGGCGTGATGATCGTGGCCGGGCCGGAGGGGTTCGCGAAATCGGCCTACCGCAAGTATGCGATCCGCGGCCCGATGACGCCGGGCGACGATTTCGCGATGATGCGCGAGGTGCTGGAACGCCGCTTCGGGCGGGCGCTGCGCGAGGCGGCGGATGGCGGCGGGGCGGTGCTGCCCGACCTGGTGCTGATCGACGGCGGAGCGGGCCAGCTCTCGGCGGCGCGGCAGGTGCTGGCCGATCTCGGCGTGGACGACGTGAAGCTGGTCGCGATCGCCAAGGGACCGGACCGCGACGCCGGGCGGGAGTGGTTCCACACCGACGGGCGGCCGGCATTCCAGCTCCCGCCGCGCGACGCGGTGCTGTACTACCTGCAGAGATTACGGGACGAGGCGCACCGCTTCGCCATCACGACCCACCGCGCCGGCCGCTCGAAGGGGCTGGTGCAGAGCGAGTTGGACGAGGTGCCGGGGGTGGGGGCGGCGCGCAAGCGGGCGCTGCTCAACCATTTCGGCTCGGCGCGCGGAGTGCGCGGCGCGGGGCTCGCGGATCTGGAGGCGGCGCCCGGGATCAACCGCGAGACGGCGCGGCGGGTGTACGCGCATTTCCATCCGGATGCGCGGTGAGCAAGGCCAGGGGCGCGCCCTCCGTGGCCTTTTCTCATCGTGACCCGGCATTCACCACGAGGCATTGCTTGGTGATCGCGCGGCTCGCATCCGACGCGAGGAACAGCGCCGTCTGCGCGATATCCGCCGGCTCGATCGCATCCGGCAGGCACTGCCGCGCGCGCATTTCGGCGATCCTGGTCGCGTCCGGAAACCAGAGGCGCTGCTGGCGCGGGGTGATGACCATGCCGGGTGCGATCGCGTTGACGCGGATGCGGTACTGGCCGACGTCGCGCGCCAGCGAGTTGGTGAAGCCGACGATCGCCGCCTTCGCCGCCGAATAGGCCTGCATGTCGCGGCCGCCGGCCATCCAGGCGACGGAACTCATGTTGACGATGGAGCCGCCGCCAGCCGCGCGCATCTGCGGCAGCACCGCCTGGGCGGCGAAGAACACGTGCCGGAAGTTCACCGCCATCATCCAGTCGAACGCGTCCCCGTCCACTTCCGCGAAGCTCTGGCGCTGATCGTTGGCGGCGTTGTTCACCAGCACCGAAGCCGGGCCGAGCGTCTCTCCTGCCTGTTCGATCGCGGCGCGCAACGCGGCGAGGTCAGTGAGGTCGCACGGCAGGAACAGCGGCCGCTGCGGCAAGGCGCCGGACAGCACCTCGCCGGCGGCATCGTCGATGTCGAGGAACGCGACGCGCGCGCCGTTGGCCGCGAAGGCGCGCACGAACGCCTCGCCGATGCCGCTGGCGCCGCCGGTCACGATGACGGTGCGGTCGCGCAGGTCGGGATATGTGGGCATCGTCATGCGATGAGGCGCTCCGTTACGGGATCGAACAGGCAGAGTTTTCGCGTGTCGAGCGCGAAGCGGGCGGACGAGCCTGGCGATAGGCGCACGTCGGGCGAGATGCGGCCGAGCACTCTCTCGCCGCCGAGCCGGAGCACGACCACGGTCTCGGCCCCCATCGGCTCGATCATCTCCACCGGCGCGGTCACCGTCAGCGTGGCGGCGGGATCGTCGCCGAAGCGGCGGTGTTCCTCGCCGATGCACTCGGGGCGGATGCCGAGCACGACGTCGGCGGCGGGAAGATCGCGGGCGATGGCGGTCGGCAACGGCAGTCGCACCGGGTCCGGCCGCCCCATGCCCACGACCACCCCGCGCGCGCCATTCTCGGCGACGATGCGCGCGGGCAGCGTGTTCATCGGCGGCGATCCCATGAAGCGGGCGACGAACAGATTGGCCGGACGGTTGTAGATCGTCTCCGGATCGGCGAATTGCTGCACGTCGCCTTGGTGCATCACCGCGATGCGGCTGGCCATCGTCATCGCCTCGATCTGGTCGTGCGTGACATAGACGATGGTCGAGCGGATGCGCTGGTGCAGCTCCTTGATCTCCATCCGCATCTCGACGCGCAGCTTGGCGTCGAGGTTGGACAGCGGCTCGTCGAACAGGAACAGCAGCGGGTCGCGCACCAGGGCGCGGCCCATCGCGACGCGCTGCCGCTGCCCGCCCGAGAGCTGGGCGGGACGGCGTTCGAGTAGCGGCTCGATCTGCAGCAGCTTCGCGACCCGCGCGACCGTCGCGTCCTGTTCGCGCCTGGGCACGCGGCGGCATTCCATGCCGAAGGTGATGTTCCGCCGCACCGTCATCGACGGGTAGAGCGCGTACGACTGGAATACCATCGCGATGTCGCGGTCCTTCGGGGCGACGTCGTCAACCACCCGGCCGCCGATCTCGACCGTGCCGGCGGAGGCTTTCTCCAGGCCGGCGATGATGTTGAGCAGCGTCGACTTGCCGCAGCCCGAGGGGCCGACGAGGATGGTGAACTCGCCGCTCTCGATCTCGAGGTCGATCCCCTTCAGCACGTCGATCGAGCCGAAGCGTTTGGTCAATCCGCGGATGCTCAGCGCCGCCATTTCTTCTCGCTCACTTGACTGCGCCCGCGGTGAGGCCGCGCAGGAAATACCGGCCGCCGAACAGATAGACAAGCAAGGTGGGCAACGCCGCGATCAGCACGGCCGCACTCTGCACGCCGAATTGCGGCGCCGTCGTCACCGCCGCGCTGAGCGCGATCAGCGCCGCGGTGACCGGCTGATGCGCGCCGGAGGTGAAGGTCACGCCGAACAGGAACTCGTTCCAGATGCCGGTGAACTGCCAGATCACGGTGACCACGAGGATCGGCGGAGAGATCGGCAGCACGATGCGCCAGAAGATGCGGAAGAAGCCGGCGCCGTCGATGCGCGCGGCCTTCAGCAGATCGGGCGGGATGCTGACGTAGTAGTTGCGGCAGAACAGCGTGGTGAAGCTCAGGCCCTGGACGGTGTGGATCAGGATCAGGCCGGGGAGTGTGTTGAACAGGCCAAGGTCGCGCAGCACGATGACCCACGGGATCAGCTTCATCTGCTCGGGCAGGAATATCCCGAGCGTGACGACACCGAACATCCAGGCGTCGCCCGGGAACCGCCACAGCGCGATCGAGTACCCGGCGAGCGCGCCCAGCAGCGTCGAGATGACGGTCGCAGGAAAGACGATCGTCAGCGAGTTGAGCATGTAGGGCTCGATGCCCCAGCAATGCCCGGCCATGCAGAACCCGTCCCAGGCGGAGGCGAAGTTGCCGAACGCAAGCCCGCGCGGCCAGCCGATCATCGAGGTCGCGGCAATCTCCTGGTTAGTGCGAAGCGAGTTCAGGACGACCACGGCGAACGGGACCAGGAACGCCAGCGCCAGCAGCACCAGCGCCGCGTAGATGAGGATGCGGCTCCGGGCGATGCGGCTCCGGGCGATGCGGCTTCCGGCGGACGGCACGCCGGCGCGCAGCGCGGCCCCGCTCATGCGCGCGCCTGCCGCCGCGCACGCAGGCGCAGGTAGATCCCGAACGGCGCCACGACCACGACCAGCGTAAGCAGCATCAGCACCGCCACCGCCGCACCGCGCCCCAGCTCGCTGCGCTGGAACATGAAATCATAGACCACGACGGCGGGAAGCATGGTGGAGATGCCCGGGCCGCCTTCGGTCAGCGCCCGCACCAGGTCGAAGGTCTTGATCGCGAACTGCAGCAGGATCGCGGCCACGGTGATGAAGATCGGCCAGATGGTCGGCAGCAGCACGCGGCGGTACATCCGCCAGGGGCCGGCGCCGTCGATCTGCGCCGCCTTTACGAGGTCGCTGTCCACCGAGCGGAGCCCGGCGAGGAACAGCGCCATCGCAAAGCCGGCGCCCTGCCAGGCGCCGGCGATGATCAGGGTGTAGATCGCCCGGTCGGGCTGCACGATCCAGTCGAACCGGAAGCCGGTCCAGCCGAAATTGTTGACCAGCCTCTGGATACCGATGCCGGGATTGAGCAGCCAGCTCCACACCGTGCCGGTGACCACGAACGAGACCGCGAGCGGATAGAGGAAGATGGTGCGCAGCACGTTCTCGCCGCGCACGCGCTGATCCAGCAGGACCGCGAGCAGCAGCCCGAGTGCGGAGGTGAGCAGCACGAAGCCGACCCCGAAGATCACGAGGTTGACATAGGCGATCTGCAAGTTGGGCGTGCGCATCACGCGGACATAGTTGCGCAGGCCCACGAAGCCGGACTCGGGCAGCAGGGTCGAGGGCGTGAACGAGACCCAGGTGGTCCAGATGGTGAAGCCCACGACCTGGAGCGCGGTGAGGCCGAGCGGCACCCAGATGGCGAGTTGCGTCAGCACGGCGATCACCGGTGCGCGTCCGGGCGTGCGTCGGTTGACGGCCCGCGGCGCGGCCGGCTCGGCGGGGCCTGCGGCGCGCACCCGGGCGGCGCCCTCGGTCGTCGGCATCCGGCGCGGCTATGCGCCCTCGACCGCCCCGACCAGCCGCTTCTGCGCGTCGGGCGGCTGGATGGCCGGATTGTGGACGAACTCGGTCAGCACGTCGATCATCGCGGCGGTGGTGCCATTGGGCTGCGCCATGTTGTGCGCGAGCGAGAGCAGCACGCGCTTGCCGGCGATCGCCGCGCGCAGGTTCTGCGCCGAGTCGCGCTGGCCGTCGAGGAAGCCGGGCTGGTTCAGGTCGACGTCGGTGCGGGCCGGGATCGACCCGGTTATTTTCGAATACATCTCCTGCGTCGCCGGCTGCATCATGATCTGCGCGAACAGCGTCTGCCCGGCCTTCAGGTCCGCCGCCTTCTGCTGCCAGAAGATGAAGCAGTCGGCATTGAGGTCGAAGCACGGCGGCCCGCTGTCCTGCGGGGCTGCAAGGCTGATGAAATCCGCGGGCTTGGCACCGGCGTGCAGGAGGTTGCCCTGCGCCCAGCCGCCCATCAGGACCATTCCCATGTCGCCCTTCATGAACGCCGGCACGTTCACCGCCCAGGACTGGGCCGCGATGTCCGGGTCCATCCAGCTTGAGAACTTGCGCAACTGCGCGAACGCCGCGAGAACCTCCGGCCCGCGCAGCGCCTTGGTATCGAGATGCATGATCGCGCGGCGATACGCGTCGGGGCTGATGCCGGCGAGCGCGATCTCGAACTTCATGCCGTCGTCCCAGCGGATGCCGCCATTGGCGAGCGGGGTCATGCCGGCCGCCTTCATCTTCGCGGCGACGGTGTTGAACTCGGCCCAGGTCTTCGGCGGTGTGGTCACGCCGGCGCGCTTCATGCCGGGGACCGACATGAACAGCGTGTTGATGCGATAGACCTGCAGCGGCAGCGCGATCCAGTGCCCGCCCGGCTTGCAGGACGCGGCCAGCTCCGCCGGCACATGGGGTTCGAGACCGGCCGCCTGCACCCAGGGCGAGATGTTGATCGTCGGGTAGATTTTCGACCAGGCCGCGATCTCCGGCCCCTTGAGCTGCGACACCGCCGGCGGATTCCCGGCAAGGATCTCGGCCCGCAGCTTGTTCATCATCTCGGTGGTGAAGCCGGGCACCGGATTGTGCTGCCAGATGCCGCCGTGCTGCTCGAATACGCGGCCGAGCGCGGTGATGGCGGCCCCGTCGCTGCCGGCGGACCATTGCGAGATGGCGGTCAGTCGAGGCGTCACCGCAGCGGCCGCGAAGGCACGCCCCGACAAGGGCGCCGCGAGCAAAGCGGCGGAGCCGGCCACCACACCGCGGCGCGTGACGTGCGACATCGAGACGTTCTCCCTGGTCCTGCCTCCGTCATCGAGGCTCGCGTTATTTCAGCCGCGCGGAATGCTGGTCGCGGCGGCGCGACGTGTCAATCCGACGCAGGACTACGATCGCGGCGTCAGGCGACCGGGATGCGGCGGCGCTCGAGTTCGCCCTCGTCGAACTCCAGGCCGAGGCCCGGCTCGGTCGGGAGATGGAACATGCCGTCCACCAGCCGCGGCGGCGAGCGGAACACGGCGTGCATCCGCGGCGACGGATCGTTGTTCTCGCAGGGCTTGGTCGCATGAAGCTGCGAGGCGGCCAAATGCAGGTTCGCCATGTGGCCGATCGTGGGCTGCGTCTGGTGCGGCACCAGCTCCGCGCCGTGCGCGTTCGCCACAGCCGCGCACCGAAGCATTCCGGTGATGCCGCCCATCTTGACGATGTCGGGCTGCACCATGCGCACGCCCGCCTCGATCAGCTCCACGAGCCCGGAGGTGGTGTAGGTCTGCTCGCCCGCGGAGACGGTGATGTCGAGGCGCCGCGCCACTTCGCCCATCAGCCGCGGCTGATAGTGCTGCACCGGCTCCTCGAACCACCAGTAGCCGAGCTGCTCCAGCGCGCGCCCGACGCGGATCGCGCCGCCGAGCGAGTAGCAATTGTTGGCGTCGAAGGCCAAGGGGAAGCCGTCGCCCACCAGCTTGCGCACGGCGCGGGCTTTGGCGATGTCGCCGTCGATGTCGGCATCGAGACCGAGGCGGTCGTTGTCGAAACGGATCTTTACCGCTGCCGGCTTGTCCGCCATGCGGCGCTCGACGGCCCGCAGCACGTCGTCGACGGAGCGGTCGGCATTGCCACCGATCGAGGCATAGAACGGCAGCGCGTCGCGCCACGCGCCGCCGAGCAGCTTGTAGATCGGCTGCCCGAGAAGCTTGCCCTTGAGGTCCCACAGCGCGATGTCGAGGGCCGCGAGCGCGCCGGTGAGCGCGCCCTCGGGTCCGAGCTTCACAAGCCGGTGCAGCAGCCGGTCCTGCAGCACGGCGTGGTCCAGCGGGTCGGCGCCGATCACCGCCGGCGCGATGTCGTGCAGCAGTATTCCCAGGGACGCGAGCCCGCCCTGCATCGGCGACGCCTCGCCGAGCCCGGTCCGGCCGTCATCGGCGTGGACGCGCACGAAGGCGCTGCGTTGCGACGGCTTTTCATTCTTCGCCCATTGGACCTGAAAAGCCTCGATCCGCGCGATCTTCATCCGGCCTGCTCTCCGATGTGTATGTCGGTCAGTACCGGAAAAGCGCTGCCGGTCCAAGCCGGGCCGCGGGGATCGGCTCAGGCGTCTGAAGCGGGCTGCGGTGCGGGGCTCGGGCTTGCGGCAAACCACAGGCTGCGGTGCGGAAAGCCGCGGATGAACCAGCCGACGAGCAGTTGCCGCAGCGAGGCGCGCTCGACCACGCCGTTGCCGATCAGGACCGGCCGCATCAGCCGCGTGGCCTCGCCCATCCGATACCACGGGATCTGGCTGAAGATGTGGTGGACGAGGTGGCAGTCGCCGGAATCCGCCACGAACAGGAACCGCGTGACGCGGCCGGTCCGGTAATAGGTGCCGAGATGGAAGCGGTTGTCCGGGTCGACGTCCGCATGTTCAAGGATGATGCGCAGGCTGGAGGCGAGCGGCGTGACGATGGCCAGCGGCAGCACGTAGCCGCAGAGCACCGGTCCAGGCCATCGCACGGCGCAAGCGGCGACGCCCACGAGGAACAGGACGAGACAGACCCGCTCGATGCGGAGCCGGCGGCGCTCGGTCGGGGTTCCGGGCAGGATCTCGGGCATCGGTGCGTCGGCCGCGGACAACCGGCCCAGCTTGGCCAGCCGGTCACCCGGCAGGGTAAGGAACGCCGCCCGCTTCAGGACGGTGTCGAGGTTCTGCTTGTAGGTCTCGGTGTCGCGGGCGGTGCCGAGATAGGCATGGTGGTCGCGATGACTGATCCGATACCAAGTCGGACACAGCAGCACCGGGAACGAGGACACCATCGCACCGATCCAGGAGAGACGGTCGCCCCAGATGCGCCGGTGGTTGAAGGCGTCGTGGCTGAGCAGGCCGAGGCACTGGAACGCGAAGCCCTGCGCCACGAAGGCCAAGCCCCAGAGCTGCCCGAACGGCAGGCGTGCGAGTGCGATGAACAGCCCGACCGGCGCGCCCCAATAGACCAGGACGCCGAGCGCATCGGCCAGCCGGGACGGGCGATGCAGATCCCGCAACCGCTCCGCCCCGATCGCCCGCTTGATGGCGGCACGCACGTCGTTCAGGCCGTCGGACGGGGTCATGGACGTCTCCGCGCGGTCGCGGGCGCCCGAAGCGAGCGCGGTTGTCGTAACTTAGAACGACATACGTTACGGCAGCGCGTTCTCGATGTCTAAGAATCGATAAATAGCCGGTAGCAGTGTGGAACCGAGGGTCGGCGGCGGCCGGCGCGGTCCGCTCCCTACGCGCTGGCGCCGTTTTCGCCGAGCAGCCGACGCAAGGCCCCAAGGCTCTCGGCGACGCTCGCGCCCGAGGTGTCGAGCACCAGATCGGCGCGGGCATAGAGCGCCTCGCGGCTGCTGAGGATTGCGTGCAGGTCGGCCATCGCGCGCGGGTTGCCGCGCATCGGTCGCAGGTCGCCTTGCGCCGCCACGCGGGCCATGTGCTCGGCGGCCGAGGTGCGCAGCCAGACCGTGCGGCAGCCCTCCAGCAGCCGCGCATAGGTCTCCGGTTCGGCGACGATGCTGCCGCCAGCCGCAAGCACGCCGGCGTTGGTGGCGGCGAGCCAGCGGTCCAGGGCGGCGCGCTCGAAGCGGCGGAAGGCGGCCTGGCCGTGCAGCTCCAGGATCGCGGGCAGCTCGATGCCGGCTTCCTGCTCGATCGCGCGGTCCAGCTCGGTGAAGCCCGTGCCGCAGGCGGCGGCGAGCCGGGCGCCGAGGGTGGATTTGCCCGCGCCGCGCAGGCCGATCAGCGCGATCCGGCCGGCGCGGTCCGCGCCGACGCTGCCCACGCCGACGCCCCCGAACCGCGCTCCGAGCAGCGCCCGCGCTTCGTCCAGGTGGACGGCATCG
>DATAYA010000102.1:0-2228 GCA_036272815.1 Acetobacteraceae bacterium | reverse complement strand
GGTAATTCGCGGGATCGGTCAGGCCGCGATAGGCGCTTCCGTCGCCGTCGCCGTCGCCGTCGGCAAGTCGGCACGGGCGCAGCCGAATCCGGCTTTCCGTATCGAGGACCAGTTCGCCGCCTTCATGCGCGACCTGGGCGGCAGTTCGGACGACGGCGGGGGACAGGTGACGTTCACCGGGCGCGACCCGTTCGTCCAGAGCCGCTTCCGCACAGGGGCCTGCATGGCCATCCCGGCGATGGGCGCGGGCGTCGGCGCGGCCGCGATCTGGCGCGAGCGCACCGGGCAAACGCAGGACCTCAGCGTGGACCTTCGCCAAGCCGTCTACTCGGTGGCTCCCTGGGCCCGCCTGCTCGTCGAGGAGTTGCGCGCGGTCGGGATGCTGCCAGGCGATCCGCTCCCCACCAGTTGGTCCTGGCAGCCGACGTTGAACGACAGGCCGCTGCAGGCGCCGCTCGCGATCGGCAACCCGCTCTCCTTTGCCATTTTCGAGACGAAGGATAGTCGCCGCGTGACGCCTACCGGGCTCTACCCGCAGCACTTCGTGGGGTTCCTGCGCGTCATCGGCGCTGCACCCGATCCGGCTTCGATCGCCGCCCGAATCCGCACCTTCGACAGCGCCGACCTCGAACAGCGGGTTGGCGAAGCGGGCATGATCATGGGCATCCACCGCACGCCGGGGGAATGGGCCGAGCATCCGCAGGGGCAGGCCGTTGCTGCTACACCGCTGGTGGAAATCATCAAGGTCGGCGATAGCGCGCCCGTGCCGTGGTCGCCGAACCCGACCGCGCCTCTGTCGGGCATCCGCGCGCTCGCCTGCGCCCACGTGATCGCCAGCTCCACGGTGGCGCGCAACCTCGCCGGACACGGCGGCGAGGTCCTGCACATCGCCCGCCACCAGGGCTTTGAGCACGACGCGATCTGGCAGGACGTGAACATCGGCATGCGCTCGACGGTGTTGAACCTGAAGGATCCCGAGCAGAACAAGGTGCTTAAGGGACTGCTCCCGCAAGCCGACGTGTTCATCGAGGGTTTCCGCGGCCGCAAGATGGAGGAGCTTGGCTTCGGCGCGGAGCAGGTCGCCCATGCTCACCCGGGCACGATCTACTGTTCGGTCCGCCCCTACGGTTGGGACGGCCCGTGGAAGATGTTCGCAGGCTTCGACATGGAGGCGCTGACCGTCAGCGGATTTACCGTGCTGGAGGGCGGCGGCCTCGACCGCCCGCGCTTCCCACCCACCTTCGTGATGAACGACTACATCGCCGGCTACCTCGGAACCGCCGGGGTCATCGCCGCCCTGCGGCGCCGCGCCCGCGAGGGTGGCAGCTACCACGTACGCGTCAGCCTCGCGCGCTGCGCAACGTGGTTCAGAAGCCTCGGTCAGGTCGATGAGGCGGAGCTCGCCGATCGCGCCTTCGAAGGCAAGCTCGGACGGCCGCAGACGATCAGGGCCATGACGCCGTACGGGGAATACGAGCGCCTGGCGCCTCCGGTGAAGATGTCGCGGACGCCGACGCACTGGCGCAAACCGCTGCTCGACGTGCGCGGGGCTGCGCGGCCGGTGTGGGAGGGGTGACCCATTGATGATGGACAACAACGGCAAGGGCCAGAACATGACGCGCCGGGAGGCGCTGCTCGGCCTGGGCGGCGCGGTCGGCGCGGGGCTCGCCGACCGCGTCGGCGCGGCACCGGCCGCCGCCCAGATGGCCCAGGGCCACCGCGAGTGGTGGCCCGGCACGCCGCCGCTGCAGGGCGTACGCGTGATCGAGCGAAGCGCCGTGCTCTCGGGCCGGCTCGCCGGCTTGCTGCTGGCGGACCAAGGCGCGGAGGTCTTCGTAGAACGAGGCACTGGTGCGGCGCCGGGCGGCCTGGACGACGCCTTCTTCGACCGCGGCAAGGTCGCGCTGCCACTCGGCGCCATTGCCGACGCATCCTCGGCGGACATCGTCATCGTGGACAGCGGCGCGCCGCTGGCGCGCGCGCCGCACCAGGTGCTGGTGCGGATCGTGGCCGCGCTGCCGGGCGACGAAGCCTATGGCTACCTCACGGACGACTGCTCCGAGGACCTGATAAACGCGATCTGCGGCTTCTTCACGAACATGAGCGTCTCCGGGCCGATCCTGAACCGGCCGGTGATCTACACGCCCGTGCCGCTGCCCTCCGTCTATTGCGGCGTGAACGCCGCGGTCGGGGCTGTCGCGGCGTTGGTGGACCGGCAACGCACGGGT
>DATAYA010000101.1:0-1700 GCA_036272815.1 Acetobacteraceae bacterium | reverse complement strand
GAGTGTGGCTGCGCGCAAGCGGATGGTCGGCGGCGAGCGCCACGCAAAGAGCTTCGCGATGAATTACACGGGCCGCCACCCCTGCCGCGTAACCGGGCCGAGGCTCTATCAGGGCCGCATCCAGCCGACCTTCGGCGAGCGCGTCGAGCTGCCTCGGCGTCTCCATCGCGGTTAAGCGAAGCTGCACCGCGGGGCGGCTTCGGCGGTATTCCCGCAGCAGACTTGGTAGGATCCGATTCATCACCGCCGACGTCACATACCCAACCTCGATGCGGCCGAGCTCACCGCGCGCCGCGAGATGCCCGACCTGCTCGGCCCTCTCCAGCTGACGGATGGCGGCCACGGCTTCGGACAGGAACAGCCGCCCCGTCTCTGTGAGCGACACTGCGGCCCGCTTGCGACGGTTCAAGAGACGAGCGCCAAACGCCTCCTCCAGCCCCTTGATTTGCAGGCTGACGGCGGACTGCGCCACGTTCAGCCGGTCGGCGGCGCGCGCAAAGCTGAGCTCTTCGGCGACGGCGATGAAATAGCGCAGCTGGCGCGCGTCAAGCGCGACTCGGCGGCGGGCGATGGCTTCGGAGACGCCGGGATGACGCGTTCGATAAACGCGCGGCGCGGCGTTAAACGCGCGGCGCCGCATATCATCGGGGCTCTGCAGCGCATTCGTAGAGGCTGCGATCACCGCGTGTTGGATGTCCTCCGCGGCCAGCTTGCGAGCCAGGTTGTCATGCCCAAGATCTCCGTCGACCATAGCGCTTCCTCCGGCTGCTGCATCGCCCATGACGGGACGCCGCAAGGCTAAGGCACGTCGGGTGCCGACCTGTCCCTCAAAAAGCCGCAAATCTCCGCAACCGGCCTATATAACAAGCGATGAATTCCGCCGCCGATGCACCGACAGGCGTCGCGTTCGGCCGTTTCTGGGTGCTGCCGCACCGCCGCGAAGTCCTCGCTGACGGCCAGCCGATCAAGCTCGGCGGGCGCGCCTTCGACGTGCTGATGGCGCTGATCGAGGCGCGCGGCGCGGTCGTCGGCAAGGATGCGCTGATGGCCCGCGTGTGGGCCGACCAGTTCGTCGAGATGCACAATCTGGAGGCCCAGATTTCCGCGGTGCGCGCCGCCTTCGGCGCGGACCGGGATCTGATCCGCACGGTCGCCCGACGCGGTTACCAGTTTACCGGCGAGATCCGCGAGCCCTCAGCGAGCCCGGACGAGGGGACCGGTACGGGCAGTACTGCAGCTGGTCTGCCGCCGACGAACTTGCCGGCGCCGGTTTCCGAACTGATCGGCCGTGATGCTGAGATCGCGGAGGTCGTGAGCCTGATTGGCGCCCATCGGCTGGTCTCGCTGACCGGGGCCGGCGGCATCGGCAAAACCCAGCTGGCACTCGCGGCCGCGCGCGAGGTATTGCCGCACTTTGCCGACGGGGTGTGGCTGGCCGAGCTGTCGTCGCTCGCCGATCCCGGCTTGGTTCCCGCCACGGTTGCCGCAGCGGTCGGGCTTGAGCTTGGTGGCGGTGAGGTTTCGGCACAACGCGTGGCGCAGGCACTCGCCGACCGGCCGCTGTTGCTGGTGCTCGACACCTGCGAGCACGTGATCGCCGCCGCCGCTGGAATGGCTGAGGCGTTGTTGCATGCCAACCCGGCGGCGCATGTCGTCGCCACCAGCCGCGAGCCGCTCCGGGCGGAGGGGGAGCAGATCTA
>DATAYA010000100.1:0-1942 GCA_036272815.1 Acetobacteraceae bacterium | reverse complement strand
CGGGGCCATTCTGAGCGGGGCCATTCTGAGCGGGGCCATTCTGAGCGGCGCCATTCTGAGCGGCGCCGTCCTGAGCGGCGAAGGTCTGCGCCAGCCCCGCGGCGAGCCCGACCGGCACCACGTCCAGCGCGCGCCGCATGGGTCCTATGTCGAACGCCTTGTCCTCCAGCAGCCGGCGCAGCTCGTCCGGGTGCACGCGCGGCAGACCGGGCAGCAATCGGGCGAGGGCCGCCCCGGCGCGCAGCAGCGGCATTGGAAGCGGAAGGATGCGCGGCGGCGGCAGGCCCGCCGAGACGCCGACCGCGCGCACGAAATCAGCGTAGGAGACTGCCACAGGCCCCGCGATCACGAGCACCTCCGGCCCGCTCCATTCGCGGCCGAGTGCGGCCAGCAGGCAGCGCGTGACGTCGTCCTGGTGGATCGGCTGCACCAGCGCCGCCCCTCCACGCGGCAGCGGCACTGCCGGCAGATGGCGGAGCAGGGCGGCGAGGCGCTGCACATTGTCCTCGCCCTCGGCGCCGTAGATCATCGTCGGGTGCAGCATCACGCCGGGCCGGCCGGCGGCCAGAAAATCCGCCTCCCCCGCCAGCACGCCGCGCGCGTGCGCGTCCGGCCAGGCGGTGAACTTCCGGGTGCTGCCGAGCAGGACGAAGCGGCTCGCGGGCGCCGCTTGCAGGATCGCGCCCGTGTGCCGCGCGTGGGCGCAGCTCACGACGGCGCGGGCATCGCCGAGCGCCGCATGCAGCGCCGCCGCATCCTCCAGATCGGCAAGCACCGGCGGCTCCGGCAGCCCGACGGCACCCCAGCGCGTCGCCTCGCGCACCACGGGGACGAATCCCTGGCCGGCCGCGGCCAGCGCGCGGCACAGCGCCGCCCCTGATCGGCCGGATGCGCCGACGACGTGGACCGGGTCAGACGCCACGCAGCACGGCGAGGTCGCAGCCCTCGTCGGCCTGGGTCACCTGGTCGGCGACGATGCGATCCCAGCCGCGCGCGGGCTTGGGCGGCGGCGACCACGCCGCGCGGCGGCCGCCAAGCTCCGCCTCCTCGACCAGCAGGTCGATCCGCCGGTCGCGCACCGAGAGGCGGATGCGGTCGCCGCTCCGGGCGAGCCCCAGCGGGCCGCCCGCGGCCGCTTCCGGCGTGGCGTGCAGGACGATGGTGCCGAACGCGGTGCCGGACATGCGGCAGTCGCTGATCCGCAGCATGTCGCGCACTCCCGCCCGCGCGAGCTTCTGCGGGATCGGCAGGTATCCTGCCTCCGGCATCCCGGCGGGCGTCAACGGCCCGGCATTCTTCAGCACCAGCGCATCCTCCGGCGTCACGTCGAGCGCCGGGTCGTCGATCCGCGCCGCGAGGTCGGCGAGGCCGTCGAACACCACCGCGCGCGCCTCGGTCTCGAACAGCGCCTCGGTCGCGGCACTGCGCTTGAGGATCGCGCCACGCGGGGCGAGGCTGCCGAACAGCGCGACGATGCCGCCCACCGGCGAGACCGGCTGGGCGCGGGCGCGGATGAAGCGGCGGTCGACGAAGGCCGGCTGCGCGAGGCGGTCGGCCAGTCTCACGCCGGTCACGTCCGGCGTCTCCCCGTGCAACAGGTCGCGCAGCTCCCACATCAACGCCGGCATCCCCCCGGCGGCGTGGAAATCTTCCATGTAGCCCTCGCCGGTCGGCTTGAGGTCGACCAGCACCGGCGTCTCGTCGGACAGCGCGTTGAGGCGCGCGAGATCGACGCGGATGCCGCGCCGCCCCGCGATCGCGGTGAGATGGATCAGCGCGTTGGTCGAGCCGCCGAGGGCGAGCAGCACCCGCAGCGCGTTCTCGACCGAGGCGGCCGTGACCAGCACCGACGGCCGCACGGGAGCGTCGATAAGCCGCATGGCGAGCGAGCCCGCCTCCTCGGCCGCGCGCAGCCGGTCGGCATGGACCGCCGGGATCGCGG
>DATAYA010000099.1:0-4997 GCA_036272815.1 Acetobacteraceae bacterium | reverse complement strand
CCTGTTCCGGGTCGCGGGGTCCAGGGGCAGTGCCCCTGGCCTTCCTAGACCCGCAGCAGACCCACGAGCCGCTCCGCCTCGGCCACGATCGGATCGGCCAGCGCCGCCGCCCGCCCAGCCCCGTCGCGCAGGATTGCATCCAGCGAATCGGGATCGTCGAGCAGCCGCCGCGTCTCGGCCGCGATCGGCGTCAGGTGCTCGACCAGGAGTGCGACCAGCGCCTCCTTGAACACCCCGAACCCCTGCCCGCCATGCGCCCGCAGCACCGCGGCCGCATCGGTCCCGGCCAGCGCCGCATAGATGCCGACCAGGTTGCGGGCCTCCGCCCGTTCCGCGAGGCCGGCAGGCTCGGAGGGCAGCGGCGCCGGGTCGGTCCTGGCGCGACGCACCTTGAGCGCGATCGTGTCGGCGTCGTCGTTGAGGTTGATCCGGCTCTGGTCGGAGGCCTCGGATTTCGACATCTTCCGGGTCCCGTCGCGCAGGCTCATCACCCGGGCCGCCGGCCCCAGGATCAGCGGCTCGATCGCCGGGAAGAAATCCGCGCCGTAGTCGTGGTTGAACTTCTGCGCGATGTCGTTGGCCAGCTCCAGGTGCTGGCGCTGGTCGTCGCCCACCGGCACGCGGGTCGCGTGATAGGCGAGGATGTCGGCCGCCATCAGGTTCGGATAGACGTAGAGGCCGGCGGAGACGTTTTCACGGTCCTTCCCGGCCTTGTCCTTGAACTGCGTCATCCGGCTGAGCCAGCCGAGGCGGGCGACGCAGTTGAAGATCCACGCCAGCCGGACATGCGCCGAGACCATCGACTGGGTGAACAGGATGTGACGCCGCGGGTCGATGCCGCAGGCGATCAGCGTCGCTGCCATCTCCCGCGTCTGCTGGCGCAAGGCCGCCGGTTCGACCCAGAGCGTCAGCGCGTGCCAGTCGACCACGCAATAGAGGCATTCGTGGTCGGCCTGCAGCGCCACCCAGTTGCGGACGGCGCCGAGGTAATTGCCCAGATGGGGGATGCCGGATGGCTGGATGCCGGAGAAGATGCGCTGCATGGCGGGACTTTTCCGGGGACGCCCGGCCGCGGTCAACCCGACTTCGCCAGCGCCGGCCGCCGCCGGCGCAGCAGCGCGCCCGCGAACTCGCGCAAGGCGAAGGCGCCGATCGCCTGTCCCGCCGCCGCATAGGACAGCATCCCGATCACGATCACCAGCGCGAGCCCGAGCCAGCGCAGGAAGCCCGGTCCGTCAAGCGCCGCGAACACCGTCGCCCGCGCGCCCCACAGCACCGCCGCCATCGCCACCGAGGCAATCGCCATGCGGGGCAGCCGCGCCCGCAGCCGGGCATCCAGGCGCAGATGGCCCCGCGCCCGCAGCACCCACCCGAGCAGCACGACGTTGCAGATCGCGGCCAGGCTGGTCGCCAGCGCGGGACCGACCTGCTGCAAGGGCCGCATGAACAGGACGTTCAGCACGAGGTTCAGCGCCACCGCCACCAGCCCCACCTTCACCGGGGTCGCCGTGTCGCCGCGGGCGAAGAAGCACGGCGCCAGGGCGCGGATCAGCACGTAGGCCGGCAATCCGACGGCGAAACCCGCCAGCGCTCCGGCGCTCGCCGTGATCCCCTCCGGACTGTCGAATGCGCCGCGGCCGAACAGCACCGCGATCACCGGCTCGCGCAACACGATCAGCGCCAGCGCCGACGGCAGCGTCAGCACCAGCGCGTACTCCATCGCCCGGTTGGCGGTGCCGGCGGCCGCCTCCGCCTCGCCCGCGCGCACCTGGCGCGATAACAGCGGCAGCATCGCGGTGCCGACCGCCGCCCCGATCACGCCGAGCGGCAATTGCTGCACCCGGTCGGCGTAGTAGAGCAGCGAGACGCTCCCCGGCGGCAGCAGGCTCGCAATGATCCCGTCCACGACGACGTTGAGCTGCGTCACCCCCGCCCCAAGCAGTCCGGGCGCCATGCGCCGCAGCAGCAGCTTGATCTGCGGGCTGAGCAGCGGCCCGCGCGGGCGCAGCCGGAAGCCGGTGCGGCGCAGGGCCGCCAGCACCAGCCCGAGCTGCGCGATCCCCGACAGCATCACCCCCCAGGACAGCGCATGGCCCACCGTCGGCACGAAGGGCGGCAGCCAGATCATCGCCGCGATCGCGCCGACGTTGAACAGCATCGCCGACCCCGCCGCCGCCGCGTAGCGGTCCATTCCGTTCAGCACGCCGGAGACCAGCGCCGCGAGGCAGATCAGCAGCAGATAGGGGTAGGTGATCCGGCAGAGGGCGACGGTGAGCGCGAATTTGCTCGGCTCCTCGGCGAAGCCCGGCGCCAGCAGCCGCACCAGCCAGGGCATGAACAGCTCGCCCACCAGCACCAGCACGCCCAGGCCAAGCGTCATCGTGGCGAAGGCCTCGGAGGCAAAGCGCTCCGCCGGTGGCCGCCCCTCGGTCGCGAGCATCCCCGAGACGGCGGGCACGAAGGCGGCGTTGAACGCGCCCTCGCCGAACAGCCGGCGGAACAGGTTGGGCAGCTTCAGCGCCACGAAGAACGCGTCCGCGATCGGCCCGTCGCCGAGAAGGGCGGCGATCAGCATGTCGCGCGCGAAGCCGAGCACGCGGCTGCCCATCGTCCACGCGCCGACGGTCAGGATGCCCCGCAGCATGCGCCTGCCCTACTCGTCGCGCCGTGGGCGGGCAAGCAGCCGTTCGGCGGCATCGGCCAGCGCGAGGCGGCCGGCCAGCAGGTCGGCCACGGCCCGGCAGACCGGCAGGTCGAGCGTGCCCGCGCGCGCGACCAGCGCCGGCGCGGTCGCCACCCCCTCGGCGACGCCGCGGCTCGCCGCGAGGGCCTCTGCGGGCGTGGCGCCGCGTCCGAGCGCCGCGCCGAAGGCGAAGTTGCGGCTCGACGGCCCGGTGCAGGTCAGCAGCAGATCGCCCAATCCCGAGAGGCCGGCCACGGTTTCCGCCCGGCCGCCGAGTCGCACCACGAGGCGGCTCAGCTCCGCCAGCCCGCGCGTGACCAGCGCCGCGCGGGCGTTCTCGCCGAAGCCCGCGCCGATCACGCCGCCCGCCGCAATCGCGATGACGTTCTTCGCCGCCGCCCCCACCTGCGCCCCCACCGGATCGGCGTTCCCATAGAGCCGGAAGGATGGTGTGGCGAGCCGCCCCGCGCAGTACCGGCGCAGCGCCGGATCGTCGGCCGCCACCACGCAGGCGGTCGGCAGGCCGCGCGCCACCTCGGCGGCAAAGCTCGGCCCGGTCAGGAAGGCGGCAGGCGCCCCTGGATGCAGCTCGGCCGCGATCTCGAGCGGCAGGCGCAGCCGGCCCTGCTCCACGCCCTTCGCGGCCAGCAGCAACGGCGGGCCGGGCGGCAGTCTCGCGAGCACCGCGCGAACATGCTGCATCGGCACCGCCAGCACCGCGAGATCCTGCGCGCAATCCCCGAGGTCGCCGGTGACGCGCACCGAGCCGGGCAGGGTGATGCCGGGCAGATGCGGGCTGTGTCGGCTGGCGGCGATCGGCGCCGGATCGCGCGCCCAGAGGGTGACCGAGGCACCCGCCCGTGCCGCCTGCAACGTCAGCGCCGTCCCCCAGGCACCGGCACCGATCACGGCCACGCTATTCATCGGAAAGCCGTTGCAGAAACGCGCCCTGCCCTGCATCGCCGTCGGCGAGTGCGGCAAGGAGCGCCTCCTGGAGTGGCGGCAGTTCGTCTTCGAAGCGGAACGGCGGGTTGACCAGCAGCACGCCGCTGCCGTTGAGCCGCGTCGGGTCGTCGGGCGCCCGCAGCCGCAGCTCGGCCGCTGCCACGTCGCGCAACCCCGCGGCCACGACGGCCGTATGCAGCGCCCGCACCGGAGCGGCGTGCTTGATCGGATACCAGGCGGCGATCACGCCGCCGGCGACCCGCGCCCGCGCCGCTGCCAACCCGGCGACCACGCGCTCGGCCTCGTCGGCCGCCTCGTAGGGTGGGTCGATCAGCACCAGCGCGCGCCGCTCGGGCGGGGGCAGCAGGGCCCGCAGCGCCTCGTAGCCGTCGCGATGATGGATCGCGACCGCCGGATCGCCCGCGAAGCGGCGGCGCAGCGCGGTCGCGTCCTCGGGGTGCAGCTCGCAGGCGGCGAGCCGGTCGCCTGGCCGGAGCAGTTCGCGGGCGAGCATCGGCGAGCCGGGATAGAGGCCGAGCCGCCGCACCAGGCCGAGATAGTCGGCCAGCGCCGGCGGGTCGGTGTCCAGCAGCCTGGCGATGCCGCGCCGCCACTCGCCCGTGCGCGCAGCGGGGCCATCGCCAAGCGCGGTCCAGCCGGCGCCGGCGTGGGTATCGAGGACGAAAAAGCGGGCCGGCTTGCGCGCCATCGCCGCCAGCAGCCAGACCAGGATGGCGTGCTTATGGCAGTCGGCGAAATTGCCGGCGTGGTAGGCGTGGCGATAATTCACGCGGAGCGTTCACACCGGGCTGTTGCGGACAATCGGACGCATGCTAGCACAAAAGTCTCGCCTGCCGTGGATGGCGGATCTCCGTCCGGCGCCTCGGGGCCGCTCCTGACGCCTCATTCGGCGACCCCTCACCCGAATCCGAAACTGGCCGGTAGGTTCAAGAATTCTGCTGTTTCACGGAATCGCATCATGTCGCTCGACGATACGCACGCGCGATCTTACGGATCGCCATCGGGTGCGCCGCAGTCCGCACGACGGCGTCATCTGCTGGTGGCTGGCACCGGACGCGCCGGGACGAGCGCAATGGTCCGCTACCTGACCGGCCTCGGCCTCGAGACACATCTCTCCCGACACGGCGCTGCCGCCTCTTGGGATGATGCCGCCCAGGCCGGTCTGGAAGACATTCCTCTGTCCGCGGTCACGCCCGACCTGCCCTACGTCGTCAAGTCGCCGTGGTCGTACCAGTTTGTCCAAGAGCTGCTGGACGATCCGGCAATCGCGCTCGACGGCGTGATCGTACCCATCCGCGACCTTGTCGAGGCGACGTCCAGCCGTATCATCCAGCAATTGCAGGCCGTG
>DATAYA010000098.1:0-29215 GCA_036272815.1 Acetobacteraceae bacterium | reverse complement strand
GTTCCAAGGGCGACTGCCCTTGGCGGGTTCGGGGCAGAGCCCCAATCTTACTTCATTCTCAACCCAGCCGCGACGACCGCCGCCGAGCCCGGCGCACCGACGAAAATCCCGTCCTCCCCCAGCCACCGCTCCCAGCCGAAGCCGCCGCCAGCCTCGATGCCGATCCGCGGCACCCGGCCCAGCACGGAAGCCCGCCACGTCTCGTCCTGTATCCCGAACAAGTCCCAGCATGGCAGCGATACGACCGCCACCGCAACGCCTGCGTCGGCGAGCGCCGCCCGCGCCGCCAGCGCCGTCGCCACCTCGGCCCCGCTCGCGACCAGCGTGAGCTGCCGCTCCCCCTCGGCGTCCGCCAGCACGTAACCGCCGCGCGCGCAGCGGTTCTCGGCCGCCTCGACCCCGGGCGCCGCGACCGCGCGGCGCCCGAGCACCAGCGCCGAGGGGCCGTCCGCGCGACGCAACGCCAGTTCCCAGCACTCCGCCGTCTCGGTGGCGCCGGCAGGGCGGAACACCGACAGCCCGGTAATCGCGCGCAGGGCGGCGAGCGGCTCGCTCTCGGAGCCGGTCTCCTCCAGCATCAGCACGATCCGCTGGCGCATCCGGGCCGCGAGCCGCAGCGCCGGATGCATCGGCTCACTTTCGTCGAGCAGTGCCGCCCCAGCGGGGATGATGCCGCCATGCCGTGCCAAGCCGCCGAGGCAGCCCGCCATCGCCGGCGCGCGCGCGCCGAAATGGATGAAGCGGCCGGCGAAGGTGCCCGGCACGACTGAAGCCAAACGGTCCGGCTGCGCCTGGGCCACCGCCGGGTGGTCTGCGGCGCCGCCCACCAGCTCCGGCACCGAGACGGCGAGCAGCGCTAGCCCCTGCCGCCCAGCCTCGCGCGCGGAGAGTGGTTCTGGTGTCGCGCGAAGCTCGGCGAACGGCCCGTACCAAGCCTCCGGCAACCGCCCGGCGGTCGCGCGCTCGAACTCGGCGCGCCGCGGGTGGCGGGCGAGGCGCTTGAGCCAAGCCCGCCGCGCCGCCGCGCCCCGCGCCCCGGCGACATGCCAGCCAGCGGCGACGTGGGCCGCGATCGTGCCGTCGTGCGGGGTGGGCGCGGCCTCGGCGCGGCAGGGAGACGGACGGCAGGCTATCAGCATCGGCTTGCGCGAGCGCACCGCCAGCGACAGCGCGGCCAGCAGCGCGGCCGAATCGCGGCCGTCCACGGGCCGGACGACCCAGCCATAGGCTGCGAACCGCCGTGCGACATCCTCCGAGCAGGCGAGTGCCCGGCATCCGCCTTCGAGCGTGCCGCTGGCGTCATACAGCACGGTCAGCCGGTCGAGGCGGAGATGGCCAGCGAGGCTCGCCGCCTCGTGGCCGATCCCGGCCATCAGCTCGGCCTCCGAGGCGATCGCCCACACCCGGTGGTCGACCAGCGAGCGGCCGAAGCGCGCCGCGAGTAGCCGCTCCGCCAGCGCCATGCCGACCGCGGCGGCGATTCCGTGGCCCGCCGGGCCGATGCCGGCCTCGATCGCGGGATGAGCGGCTCCCGGGTCGTGTGCAGCCGCGAGATCGTCGGCGTCGATTCCGTCATGCCCCGTGAGATGCAGCAGCGCGTGCCGCAGCGGGCCGGCGGCGGCGGCAAGCACGAATCGGTCGCGGTCCGGCCAGTGCGGGTCGGCGGCGTCGAAGCGCAGCACACGGGTCCACAGCGAGGCCGCCGCGTCGGCCATCCGCCGTGAGGGTTCGGGCGCGTCCGTCAGCAGTGCGCGGAGCGCCGCCGCGAGGACGGCCGTGCCGACGGGCGCCCGAGAGGACCTGCCTCCATGGGTCCGCGCGAAATCCTGCGGCCGGGTCTGCGCCAGGCTGCCTGCGCTCATGGCGAAGGCCTATAGGGGCCGCGTTCCGGCCCGGCAAGCGGGCGGGGCAAGCGGACCGGTCACGACTGCCCGAGATACGCCTTCAGCACCGAGGCGCCCATCGTGTATTTCGGATCGACCATGTTGCCGACGCGCATCCGTCCGCATTGCGTCAGCAGCAGGTAGGCCTCCAGCTCGTCGAACCCGCAATCGGCCACCATCCAGCGGATCAGGTCGCGATAGGCGATGCGCGCCGCGTCCTCCATCGGCCGCGCCGAGCCGATGCTCATCAGGAATTCCTGCGTCTCCAGCCGCGGCCAGGCGAGCGACCAGTCCTTGACGAGGTCGATCTGCACGGTGGTCACGGTCGGTATCTCGATCGCGACGCCGCAGAGTTCGCCGTCGCCCTGCGTCGCGTGGCAGTCGCCGAGATAGAGCAGACCGCCCGGCGCGTGGACCGGCAGATAGACGATCGCCCCCGGCCCCATGTCCGGCAGGTCCATGTTGCCGCCGTAGTAGTCAGGCTGAAGCGAGCTGATCGCCTCGATCTCGGGCGAGGTGCCGATGGTGCCGATGAACGGCGCCCAGGGCAGGATGATGCGCTCGCTCCAGCGCACGCCGCCCAGCTCCGTCACCTCGACACGGCGCACGATCTCGGGCAGCGGCGGGTTGAGCATCGCAGTCGCCCCGGTGCCGACCAGGCCGCCGAACTCGGGGATCAGGCAGGTGGTGCCGACAGGTTGCGGCCCGCGCGGGCGGATCGCCTGGATGTGGACCGCGAGGCAATCGCCCCTCTCCGCGCCGCGCACGAAGATCGGGCCGTTCTGCGGGTTGAGGAAGGGAAACCGCAGCTTCTCGCTTGGGCGGTCGTTCTCCGAGGTGATTTTCCCCTCGAAGGCGTCCTGCGTCTCGCAAGCGACGACCGCGCCGGGATCGACGGTCAGCACCGGGTCGGCATAGGGGCCGTAGACGTAGTGATAGCGCCCCTGGTCCGCCACGGTGATGGTGTGTGCGGCCCCGGCGACGCCGCGGGCCACACCGCGCCGGGCCATGATCGAGTGCTCGAGCCAGGTCATCCGTTGCTCCTTCGTCGCACGAGCAGCCTGCCACGTCCCGCCGTGCGGACAAGCTTCATGCCAGCCCGTAGAAGCGCTGCGCGGTGCCGCCGCGGATCGCCGCCTGCGCCGCGGGAGACAGCGGTGCGAGCAGAGTATCGGTGGCGTCCTGCCAGCGGGCGAGGCCGCCCCCCAGCGACACAACCGGCCAGTCGCTGCCCCACATCAGCCGCTCGGGTCCGAAGCAGTCCAGCAGGTGCATCACGTACGGGCGCAGGGCCGCCACGTTCCAGTCCGGGGCAGCTTCGGTCACCAGGCCGGAAAGCTTGCAGAACGCGCCGGTTTCGCGGGCGAGGCGGGCAATGTCGGCGGCCCAGGGCTGCCAGAGGCCGGCAGCGATCGCGGGCTTGGCGCCGTGGTCGACCACGACGGGCAGGTCGGGGTATCGGTCAGCAAGCCGCAGCAGCGGCGGCAGATGGTTGGGTCGCACAAGCGCGTCGAACCGCAGCCCGCTTCCCGCCATCGCACGCAAGCCGGGCTGCACCGCATCCGACAGCACCCAGTCTGGATCAGGAAGGTCGTGCAGCATCGGCCGCAGCCCGCGCAGCAGCGTGTGCGCCGCCAGATCGGCGATCCGGTCAGGCGCATCGGCGACGGCGAGGTCGGTCCAGCCGACCACCGCCTGCACGAGCCCGCCCGAGCCGCGCGCGACATCGAGCAGGAAACGCGTCTCCGCCTCCGTCGAGGCCGCCTGCACGAGCACGGTCGCCGTGACGTCGCGCAGGCAGGGGCGAAAATCGTCGAGCCCGTAGTCGCGGCAAATCGGCAAGTCCGGCGTCAGCCAGTGATAGTCGCCGCGCGCGACCCGCCAGACATGGTGGTGGGCATCGACGCGGATCACGTCCTGCCCGGCATCCCGCTGCCCGACCGCGGCCTTCCGCCGGCGGGTTCAGCCCGAACTCGGATATTTGCGGTCCCGGTCCGCCCGTCGCCGCTGGTCGGCTCGGGCGGACTGGCGGCAACCACTCCTAACCGTGCGGAGCACCCGCCTGGGCAGCAAGCGCGCGGGCCATCTGACTCAGCGCCTCCTGGTGCTTCTCGTTGTCGATCGCCGCGAAGTTGCGCGCGAGTTCAAGGCACATGCGCTGCCGCTGCGTCATCTCGCCGGCCGCCTTCTGCTCCGACAGCCCCTCAAAGAACCACGACACCGGCACCTTCAGCACCTGCGCGATCTCGTACAAGCGCCCGGCCGAGATGCGGTTCAGCCCGCGCTCATACTTGTGCGCCTGCTGGTAGGTGACGCCGATCATCTGCGCGAGCTGCTGCTGCGACAGCCCGAGCATCACCCGGCGCTCGCGGATGCGGGTGCCGACATGCCGGTCGGCGAGGCTGGCGCGGGCGCTCTGGCGCTCGTCGCCGCGGTCGGGGACGGGCGCGATCACGCCGCCTTCGTCACTCTCACTGGTGCTGCTCATCTGCGTTGCCCCTTCGCGCAATGCTTGCCGCCAGCGGAACGGCCGTCGTCCCGATACACCAAACAGCGGCAAAGCATCACACGATTCTCGCCTCAGGCGCAGAAAAGTGAAAGCGATGACGCGAGACGTTCAACTTCCGGTAGACTTGACGCGGGGGGGCCGCCCCTCCACTACAACTTTGGCGGGCTGTTCTCCCTTGGCCGCAAGCTCGGCTCGCAATTGCTCCACCTCGCCACGCAAGCGCACCAGCTCGTGCTGCATCGCCTCCGTCATGCCCTGATCGTGCGGTTCGGTCTCGGGCCCGGCGCTGCCGGGCGGCCGGTAGAAGGGCGCGAAGAGTGCCATCGCACGTTCCATCATCGCCGCGTTCTGCCGTCCGACCTCTTCCATTCCGAACGGAAAGAAGTTGCCCATCGTCTGTTGCATCGCGGCGCGCATCTGCGATTGCTGGCGGGCGAAATTGGCCATCGCCTGCTCCAGGTATTTCGGCACGAGCGTCTGCAAGCTGTCGCCGTAGAAGCCGATGAGCTGGCGGAGGAACGCTGTCGGCAGCAGCGCGCGACCCTTGCTCTCCTCCTCGACGATGATCTGGGTCAGCACGCCGCGGGTGATGTCCTCGCCGCTCTTGGCGTCGTAGACGACGAAATCCCTACCGCCGCGGATCAACTCGGCGAGCGTGTCGAGGGTGACGTAACTCGAACTCTCGGTGTTGTAGAGGCGGCGGTTGGCGTATTTCTTGACCACCACGGGGGCGGCAGGCTCGGCCGATTCGGTGTGCGACATCGTCTCCCCCAACGGGTAGGCCACGACCCTAGCACGCGGATGCAGCATGACGCATAGCGTCCAGACGCCCCGAACCTTATGGTCCGCGGCGCAGCGGGGGGACGGCGGCGCGGGTGTGGGACGCAACGGCGGGTGCAAGGACGGGTGCGAGGACGGGCGAAGCGACGGATCCGGATACCGACCGGCTGCGCGACTGGATCACCATCGTGCAGAGCGAACTCGCGGCGCTGGCCGCGGACCGGGAGTTGTCGGAGACGATGCAGCGCATGGTCGCGGCCTGGGCGCAGGCCGCGCAGGCAATGGTGTCGGCACGAAGGGGGACCGCCCGTGAGCGACCGGCCGGACCAGCCCGGACCGCTGCTGCGGCGCGGCCCGCGGCCGCTGCTGCTGCATCTGACGCGCGCGATGCTGAGATCGCCCGCCTCTCCGGCCGGGTCGCCGAGCTGGAGTCCCGGCTCGCCGCCCTGGAGCGACAAGCGGGGGAGCGACAAGCCGGGGAGCGTGCCTCCGGGAAGCATCGACCCTGAGCTGCTGGCCGGCATCGCGGCCTATCGCCGCCACCCCTATCGCCGCGAGCTTGCCGACCCGCCGGCGATCTGGACCGAGGGCAACTCGCGCCTGCTCGATTTCCGGCCGGAGGGCGGCATGCCGGTCGTGGTCGTGCCGAGCCTGGTCAACCGCGCCTATGTGCTCGACCTCGCGCCGGGCCGTTCGATGCTGCGGCACCTGGCGGGCACGGGATTGCGGCCGCTGCTGCTCGACTGGGGCTGGCCCGGCGCCGTCGAGCGCCGCTTCACGCTGACCGACTACGTGGCCGGTCGGCTGGAGCGGGCGATCGCCGCGGTGGGCGCGCCGCTGGTGCTTGCCGGCTATTGCATGGGGGGGCTGCTGGCGGTTGCGGCGGCGCAGCGCCGGCCGGAGCAGGTGCGGGCGCTGGCGCTGCTGGCGACCCCGTGGGACTTCCACGCCCCCGACCCGGCGGCCGCGGCTCAACTCGCGCTGGCGGCGCCCGCACTGGAGCCGCTGCTGGCCGCGACCGGCACGCTGCCGATCGATGCGTTGCAGAGCCTGTTCGCGCTGCTCGACCCGGACGGGATCGCCGAGAAATACCGTGGCTTCGCCCAGCTCCCGCAGCGCGGCGAGCGGGCGCGGTGGTTCGTGGCGCTGGAGGATTGGCTCAACGACGGCATCCCGCTCGCGGCGCCGGTCGCGCGGGAGGCGCTGGACCTCTGGTACGGCGCGAACGCGCCGGCGCGCGGCGAGTGGCGGATCGCGGGGCTGGCCGTGCAGCCGGAGGCGCTCGCCCTGCCCGCTTTCGTCGCGATTCCGGCGCGCGACCGCATCGTGCCGCCCGAGAGCGCGCAGCCCCTGGCCGAGCTGATCGCGGGCGCGCGCGCCCACGCACCGGCGGCAGGGCATATCGGCATGGTCGCCGGCTCGAGCGCGCGAGCCGCCCTCTGGACACCGCTCGCCGATTGGATTTCCGGGCTGGGCGACCTACGTTGACCCAAACAGGCGGTCACGATGCGCCGCCAGGGAGAGCCAGCACATGGACGACATCGTCATCGTCGCGGCGGCCCGCACGCCGGTCGGCAGTTTCAACGGCGCGTTTGCCTCGGTCCCGGCGCACACGCTCGGCATGGTCGCGGTGAAGGCCGCGATGGAACGCGCGAAGCTCGATCCGGGCGAGGTGGACGAGGTGATCCTGGGCCAGATCCTGACCGCGGCCCAAGGCCAGAACCCGGCCCGGCAGGCGGCGATCGCGGCCGGCATCCCCGATGGCAAGACCGCCTTCGGCGTCAACCAGCTCTGCGGCTCGGGCCTGCGCGCGGTCGCTCTCGGGGCGCAGCAGGTGATGACCGGGCAGAGCGAGATCATCGTCGCCGGCGGCCAGGAGAGCATGAGCCAGGCGCCACACGCCGCCTATCTGCGCGCGGGCGTCAAGATGGGCGAACTCGGGCTGATCGACACCATGCTGAAGGACGGGCTGTGGGACGCCTTCCACGGCTACCACATGGGCAACACCGCCGAGAACGTCGCCCAGAAATACCAGATCACCCGCGAGCAGCAGGACGAGTTCGCGCTGGCGAGCCAGCAGAAGGCGTCCGCCGCGCAGAAATCCGGCCGCTTCCGCGACGAGATCGTGCCGGTCACGGTCAAGGGCCGCAAGGGCGACACGATCGTTGCCGATGACGAATACATCCGCCACGACACCACGATGGAGATGATGCAGAAGCTGCGCCCGGCGTTCGCCAAGGACGGCTCGGTGACGGCGGCCAACGCCAGCGGCATCAACGACGGCGCCGCCGCGGTGGTCCTGATGTCTGCCCGCGAGGCGGAGCGCCGCGGCCTCACGCCGGTCGCGCGGATCGTAAGTTTTGCCACCGCAGGCGTGGATCCGGCGCTGATGGGCACCGGCCCGATTCCCGCAAGCCGCAAGGCCCTGGCGCGCGCCGGATGGAAGCCGGACGATCTCGACCTTATCGAGGCCAACGAGGCGTTCGCCGCACAAGCCTGCGCGGTCAACAAGGACCTCGCCTGGGATACCGGCAGGGTCAATGTGAACGGCGGCGCAATCGCGCTCGGCCACCCGATCGGCGCCTCGGGGGCGCGGGTGCTGGTGACGCTGCTGCACGAGATGGCGCGACGGGATGCCAAGCGGGGGCTCGCGACGCTCTGCATCGGTGGCGGCATGGGGGTTGCCATGTGTGTGGAGCGATAGCTCGCCACGTTCGTCCAGCGGTAGCTTTCGGGCCACATCGCGGCCGATTGCGTGCTACAAGATCGGCCGCCAAGACCTTGGAATCCGTCATGCGCCGTGTCGTTCCGTGGCTGCTGCTATTCCTGTTCGCCTCCCTCGCCCCGGCCCGCGCGGCCGTGGCGCCGCCGGCCGGGCTCGCGTTCGTCATCAACTCCGCCCAGGCCTCGATCAGCCTGGTCGACGTCGGCACCTATCGCGAAATCCGCCGCATCCCGGTGCTGCGCGAGCCGCACCACATGGCGCTCACGCCCGACCACCGCTTCCTCCTGGTGGGCGACACCACCGGCAACCAGGTGCTCTATCTCGACCCGGAGACCGGGCGGGTGCGCCGGCGGGTGGCGATCGTCGATCCCTACCAGCTCGTGTTCAGCCCGGACGGGCGGTGGCTCACCATCGCCGGCCTCGCGCGCAACCAGGTCGACGTCTACGCCGTGCGCGACGACGATACGCTGCAACTCGTCCGCCGCTTCCCGATGCGCACCATGCCGAGCCACATCAACTACGCGCCCGACAGCAGCGTGGTCTACATCAGCCTCCAGCAGACTGGGCGTGTCGCCGCGATCGACATCGCCAGCCTGTCGGTGCTGTGGGACGCGCGCGTGGGCGACACGCCGGCGGGCGTGCTGTGGCATGACGGCGTGGTGCTGGTCGGTCTGATGGGCGAGGATTGCGTCGCCGTCGTCGATCCCGTGGACGGTCATGTCGAGCGCTGCATCCACACCGGGCAGGGCGCGCATGTGCTGTTCGTGCCGCCGTCGGGGAGCCCGATCTACGTCACCAACCGCGTCGCCGGCACCATCGTCTCGCTCGACCCGCAGAGCCTTGCCGTGACCGCGCGCTGGCGCATCGGCGGCGGACCGGACGACCTCGATTTCGGGCCGGGCGGACTGATGTGGGTGACCCGCCGCTTCGCTCATTCGGTCGCCGTGATCGATCCCGCGACCGGCGACGTGCTGCACACGATTGAGGTGGGACGCTCGCCGCACGGCATCTGGCTCAACACCCACGACCGGTTCCCGGCACCGTTCTCGCTGAGCGCCCGATGACGCTCGTGGGCTTTCTGGCGGACCCGTTCGACAGCCTCGCAGGCCTGCTGCAACTGCATCTGGTGATCCCGCTGCTGTGGCGGCTCGACCTGATGGACTGGTCCGACATGGGCTATGGCTGGTCGCTGTTCGCGGTCTACGGCCTGGCACAGGTCGCGGTCACCTTCGCGATCTGCCTGCCCCTGGAGCGCTGGCGGCCGGTCGAGCGGTGGCCGGATGGCGGCACGGTCGCGGTGGACGTGCTCTACACGCTGATCGCGCGGGTCGGACTGCTGCCGCTGGTGACGTTTGTCCTCTTCTACCAGTTGCAGGTCGACCTCAACGGCTGGATCGCCGACCAGGGCCTCGTGCCGCCGACGATCGAGCGGTTCGTGCCGGCACTCCTCGGCCGGCCGGTCCTTACGTTCTTCATCTACGCGGCGATCCTGGACTTCTCGGAATACTGGCGGCACCGGCTGTCGCACCGATTCCGGTGGTGGTGGGCGCTGCACTCGCTGCACCATGCGCAGCGGCAGATGACATTCTGGTCCGACGACCGCAACCACCTGCTCGACGAGGTCATTTCCTTTCTCTGGTTCACCGCCGTCGCGTTGCTCATCGGCATCCCGCCGCTGCAGTTTCCATTGCTGGTGTTGCTGCTGCGCCTGCTCGAGAGCCTGAGCCACGCCAATACACGGCTCTCTTTCGGCCGGGTCGGCGAGCGGCTGCTGGTCAGTCCGCGCTTCCACCGCGCGCATCATGGCGTGCTCGCGGCGGGGCAGCGGAGCTGCAACTACGGTGCCACGCTGCCGTGGTGGGACATGATGTTCGGAACCGCGGATTTCTCGCGCGCCTACGCCCCCACCGGCGATCCGGGTGCCGAGGAGGCGCTGGCAAGCGGCAACTGGATGCAGCAGCAGGCAGCCGGATTGCGGCGGCTGGTAAGCTAGGTTGCCCGCCCGGCCGCGCGCGGTCTAATGTCGATCCCGCAACACCAAGGATCGGCCCATGCGACGTCGCCGCCTGCTGCAATCCACGCTCGGAGTCGCGACGGCGCTCGCGATGCCAGCGGTCGCCCGCGCGCAGGACAAGAACCTTCTCAAGTTCATCCCGCAATCCGATCTCGCGGCCACCGATCCGGTCTGGACCACGGCGGACGTCACCCGCAATTTCGGGTTCATGGTCTATGACACGCTCTACGGACTGGACACCAAGTACCGTGCGCAGCCGCAGATGGTGCAGGGCCATACCGTGTCGTCCGACGCGAAGCAGTGGGACCTGACGCTGCGCGACGGCCAGAAATTCCACGACGGCACGCCGGTGCTGGCGCGCGACGCGGTGGCGAGCATCCAGCGCTGGGCCAAGCGCGACGGCTTCGGCGGCCAGTTGATGGCCGCGACCGACGAAATCTCGGCGGCATCGGACAAGGTGATCCGCTTCCGGCTCAAGAGGCCGTTCCCGCTGCTGCCGGACGCGCTGGCGACCCCCACAGACATGTGCTGCATCGTCCCCGAGCGGCTGGCGCAGACCGATCCCAACAAGCAGATGCCGGAGGTGGTGGGCAGCGGTCCGTTCCGCTTCCTTCCGAGCGAGCGGATCTCCGGCGCCAAGATCGCCTGTGCCAGGAACACCGCCTACCAGCCGCGTCAGGAGCCGACGAGCTTCACGGCGGGCGGCAAGCCGGTCCATTTCGATCGCGTCGAATGGACTGTGGTCCCGGACCCTGCGACGGCGTCTGCCGCGCTGAGTTCGGGCGAGGTCGACTGGTGGGAGGACCCCAGCCTCGACCTCGTGCCGACGCTGACACACGACCATTCGCTTGTGGTGACAGTGAAGGACCATAGCGGCGAGATCGGCTGCCTGCGGTTCAACCAGATGTATCCGCCCTTCGACAATCCCGCGATCCGCCGCGTCGTGGTGGAGGCCGTCAACCAGCAGAACTTCATGCAGGCGGTGGCGGGATCGGTGCCGAACCTCATCAAGACCGGCATCGGACTATTCGCGGCGGCCAGCCCATATGCAAGCAACGTGGGCGTCGACACAATGAAGGGCGACGCCGATCCGGCGGCGCTGAAGCAGGCGCTGGCTGCGGCCGGCTACAAAGGCGAGCGGGTCGTCGTCCTCGGCGCCGCGGACTTTCCGACCATCACGGCGATCGCGCTCGTCGGCGCCGACATGATGCGCAAGATCGGCCTCAACGTGGACTACCAGTCGATGGATTGGGGGACCGTGGTGCAGCGGCGCGAGTCGAAGTCGCCGCCCGACAAGGGCGGGTGGAACGTGTTCTTCACCTTCCTCGGCGGCACCGGCAACATCATTCCTGCCGCCGATATCGCGATCCGCTCGGGGCCGAACGCCTGGTTCGGCTGGCCCCGCAGCACCCGGCAGCAGGCGCTGCTGACGTCGTGGTTCTCGGCACCCGACCTTGCCGCCCAGCAGAAGGTGATGCGCGAACTGCAGGCGGATTTCTTCCAGGATCCGTCCTATGCGCCGCTCGGCATGTATTCGATGCCGACGGCGTTCAAGCGAACCCTGACCGGCATTCCCGAGGGCTTCCCGCTGTTCTACGGCGTCAAGCGAACGCCGTAGACTACTCCGCCGCGTGCTGGACGGACGCGGCACCGTCCAGCGCAAAGCGGGCAAATCGCTTGTCCAGCGCCGGCAGCATCGCGACTTCCATCACGCCGGCATCGGGCTGCATCACGACCATGGCCACGGTCGCGCTGCGTTCGCCCGTCAGCGTCGTCCGGGGCGGGCGGCAGACCGACCAGGGGTTGGCGAAATCGTCCAGCAGCGCCGCCTTCACATGCTCGACCGTGAGCGCGCCCAGGTCGGGACGGAGCAACTCGCGCACGCGGAGATCACGGTAGAGGCTGTCGGGCGTGTTCGCGATCCCGGTATCGCGCAGCTTGGCGAGTGCGACCGGACTCTGCCAGTGGTTGGCATGGACGAGCAGGCCCGCCTCGGCCTGGACGAGGAAGGTCTCGTCGGGCGCACACTCGAAGTCGATCGCGACACCGCCCGCCTGGCTGACGATCATGTTGTTGGAGCCAGATTTTCGTGTCGCATAGACCTCGCGCATCGCCAGTGCGACGTGTTCCTGCATCAGCACCTTGCGGCGGATCAGCGCCAGCGGCACGCCGAGGTCGCGATAGTCGCGGTCGCTTTCGAGATAATTCGCGGTGATGGCGATGCCGGTCGCATTCAGGCCGGACCGGGCCAGGCCGCCGGCCTCGGTGAAGGTCAGGATGTCAGGTCCGTCGTCGCGCCGGATGCGCAGCACGATCGCGGTCTCTGCGCACTCGGCCTTCCAGTCCCAGTTCTGCGCGTGGATCACGCGCCCGTCGCCGGTGGCGCGCGGCAGCGCAACGACCCCGGTGCAGCCGTCCACCAGCGTTGTGTCCTGGGGCGCCAGCCCGGCGCGCAGGTCCGGGCGGGTCGCCAGCTTGAGGATCTCGGTGCGCGCGTTCAGCAGCACGACGTCCTCGAACGCGACGTCGGCACCCTCTGCGATGCCGCGCATTTCGGGGACGAAGCTTTCGTCGTAATTTTCGATGAGCGGCAGATAGGCGGTGACCAGGGCCGCCAGGGCGGGCGCGTCCAGCTCCAGCCGGCGCAACTGCCCGGCGTAATGCTGCACGCCCCGCCTGATGCGGCCAGCGGCCTGCCGACCGTGCTGCACGCCGCGGGCGTGCGGCGCGCCGGAAACCTCGATCAGCGGGCAGGGCTCGGCCATGACGCTTTTTCTCCTCCTCGGACAAGGCAACGCTGCTTGCGTGCTGCTGCGGCCATTCCTATAGAATGGCTCGGTGCTTCGCTATCTCCTGCGCTCGCTGCTGCTCGCAGCGCTGGTCTGCCTGACCGTACTGGTCATCAGCTTCACGCTCGCCCGCTTCAGCGGCAATCTCGCCATCAACTTGGCCGGCCCCGACGCGTCGGCGGAATCGATCGCCAAGATCCAGCACCAGCTCGGGCTGGATCGGCCGCTGCCCGTGCAGTTCCTGCAATGGGGCGACCGCGCCATCCACGGCGACCTGGGCAGCTCGTTCCTCTACCACGAAACGGTCGCGCACCTGATCGCGACGCATCTTCCGGTCACGCTCACGCTCGGCCTCATCGCCATCGCCATCGCCATTGCGGTGGCGCTGCCGCTCGGCATCCTCGCCGCCCTGCAGGAAGGCACGGCCATCGACGTCGCGATCGGCGCACTGACGCTTGCGGGTCAGGCGGTGCCGAGCTTCTGGCTCGGGCTGATGCTCATCATCTGGTTCGGCGTCGATCTCGGCTGGCTGCCGATCGCGGGCGTCGATAGCTGGACCGGCTACATCCTGCCGGCGAGCGTGCTGGCCTTCGTCGCGATCCCGGTGATGCTGCGGCTGACGCGCGGCGGCATGGTCGATGCGCTGCGGGCCGACTACGTGCGCACGGCGCGCGCCAAGGGCCTCAGCCGTGCCTCGATCGTGCTCAAGCACGCGTTCCGCAACGCGGCGATGCCGATCGTCGCGGTCTCCGCGGTGCAGCTTGGCTTCATCCTCGGCGGCTCGGTGGTGGTCGAGGTCGTGTTCAACATCCGCGGCCTCGGCTATCTCGCCTGGGAGTCGATCCAGAAGGGTGACTTCCCGGTGATCCAGGCGGTGGTGCTGCTGTTCGCGCTGCTGTTCGTCGTGCTCACCATGCTGTCCGACCTGCTGAACGCGGCGCTCGATCCGCGGCTGCGGACGGCGTGATGCGGGTGCGGCTGCCGCTGGCCGTGGGCAGCCTGATCGTCGGGGTTGCCGCCTTCATTGCGATCTTGGCGCCGCTGCTGGTGCCGCATGACCCGTTTTCGCAGAACCTTGCAGCGCGATTCATCCCGCCGGTCTGGATGAAAGGCGGCTCCACGGCGCACCTGCTCGGCACCGACCAGCTCGGCCGCGACTATCTCTCGCGGCTGATCCTGGGCGCGCGCATCTCCATGATGATCGGTGCGTCGACCGTGGTGATGTCCGGCCTGATCGGCACCACGCTCGGCCTGCTCGGCGGCTATTACGGCGGCGTCCTTGATCGCGTCGTGATGTTCGTCGTCTCGTGCCGGCTCGCGATCCCGCTGATCCTGGTGGCGCTCACGGTGGTGTCGCTTATCGGCAGTTCTCTTCTCGTGGTGATGCTGACGCTGGGCTTGCTGCTGTGGGAACGCTTCGCGGTGGTCTCGCGGGCGGCGACGCGCCAGGTTGCCGCCCTCGACTACGTATCCGCGGCCTGGGCCGCGGGCTGTTCTCGCCTCTGGATCATTCTGCGCGAGATCCTGCCCAACATCGCGCACCACCTCATCGTCATCGCCACGATCGACATGGCGATCGCGATCCTGCTGGAGGCGGCGCTGTCCTTCCTCGGCCTTGGCGTGCCGCCGCCGCTGCCGTCCTGGGGGCTGATGATCGCCGAAGCCAAGGACTACATGTTCTTCAAGCCGTGGGTGATCGAGCTGCCCGGTTTGGCGCTGCTGGTGCTGGTGCTCGGAATCAACCTGCTCGGCGACGGCTTGCGCGACGCGCTGGGCGCGCGCACCGAGCGGTGAGCATGGTGCTGGAAGTGGCCGGCCTGCATGTGCGCTTCCCGGCGCTGCACGCCGTGCGCGGCATCAGCCTCGGCGTCGCCGCCGGCGAGACGCATTGCATCGTGGGCGAATCCGGCTGCGGCAAGTCGCTCTCCGCACTCGCGCTGATGGGCCTGCTGCCGCGGGACGCGCATCGCTCCGCCGAGCGCATCGCCTTCGGCGGCAGCGACATCGCTTCACTCTCCGAACGCGGCATGGCCCGGCTGCGCGGTGACCAGATGGCGATGATCTTCCAGGAGCCGATGACCAGCCTCAACCCGGCCTACACCGTGGGCTCGCAGATGACGGAGGTGCTGCGCCGCCATCGCGGGCTGCGGCGCAACCAGGCAGTCGAGCGATCCGCCGCCATGCTCACCCGCGTCGGCGTGAGTGCCGCCTCGATGCGGCTCGGCCAGTTCCCGCATCAGCTCTCCGGCGGCCTGCGCCAGCGGGTGATGATCGCGATGGCGCTGCTGTGCGAGCCGAAGCTGCTGATCGCCGACGAACCCACCACGGCGCTCGACGTCACCGTGCAGGCGCAGATCCTCCGGCTGCTCGCGGAAATCCAGCGCGACCTTGGCCTCGCCATGCTGCTCATCACGCACGATCTCGGCGTCGTCGCGCGCGTGGCCCACCGCGTCTCGGTTATGTATGCGGGCGAGATCGTCGAGCAGGCGCCGGCGGCCGCGTTGTTCGCGCGGCCGACGCATCCCTACACGCGCGGCCTGCTGGCCTCGATCCCGGTGCCGGGAAAGGTGCGGCGCGGCGAGCGGCTCGGCAGTATCCGGGGCACGGTGCCGCACATCGCGCCGGGTTTCGCGGGCTGCGCGTTCCGCGACCGCTGCGACCACGCGGTCACGGCCTGCGCGCAAGCGGCACCCCTGCGCCACACCTCCGACGCGCACGCCTATCGCTGCCGGCTCGATGCCGACTGGCACGCGGCGGCATGACGCTCGCGGTCGAGACGATCGGTCTGTCGCGCATCTTCGAGCAGAGCGGCGGCACGTTTGCCAATCCGCGGCGCGTGATCGCGGTGGACGACGTGTCGCTTTCCGTGGCGGCGGGCCGGGCGCTGGCAATCGTGGGCGAATCCGGGTGTGGCAAATCTACCCTCGCGCGCATCCTGCTGGGCTTGCTGCCGGCCTCGTCCGGCACGGTCCGGATCGACGGGCGCTCGCTCGCGGCGATGGATCGGCGGGAACGCGCGCGGCTGATCCAGCCAGTGTTCCAGGACCCGATGAGTTCGCTCAACCCGCGCCGGCGCGTCGCCGACATCGTGGCGCTGCCGCTGATCGCAGCCGGCGGCGTCGGCCGCGCCGAACGGCGTGAGCGCGTCGCGGCGATGCTCGCGCGCGTCGGCCTCGGGCCGGACATGGCGGCGCGCTACCCCGCGCAGCTCTCAGGCGGCCAGCGCCAGCGGGGTGCGATCGCGCGCGCGCTGCTGATCGAGCCGCGCATCCTGATCTGCGACGAGCCGACCTCCGCACTCGACGTGTCGGTGCAGGCGCAGATCCTCAATCTGCTGGCCGATCTGCGCGAGGCGTTCAACCTGACACTGGTCTTCATCAGCCACAACCTCGCGGTGGTCGAGCACGTCGCCGACGAGGTCGCGGTGATGTATCTCGGCCGCATCGTCGAGCACCGGGAAGCGGACGCGGTGTTCCGCACGCCGCGGCATCCCTACACGCGCGCCCTCCTCGCCTCGGTGCTGACGCCGGAGCCGGGGCTTGGCTTGCCCGACGTGGCATTGGGTGAGGGCTATCCCGACCCCGCGCACATCCCCGAGGGCTGCCGCTTCCATCCGCGCTGCCCGATTGCGGTCGACCGCTGCCGCATCGAGGCGCCGGCGCGCGAGGCAGTGGAATGTCATCTCGCACGCGCATAAGGTTGCCGGCACGGGTCACAGGAGACAACGATGAAGCGGCGCATCTTCCTCGGCACGCTGGCGGCCAGTGCGGCGATCGGCCGCGGCGCGCGGGCGCAGAAATCCAGCGACACGCTGCGCGTCACCTGGCGCGATGCCATTCCCGACGTCGATCCCTACCGCAACAGCCTACGCACCGGGCTGATCGTCGCGCACGAGGCCTGGGACACGCTGGTCTATCGCGATCCGCACACCTTCAAGAACGTGCCGGCGCTGGCGACGTCGTGGCAGTTCACCGATCCGACCACGCTCGATTTCACGTTGCGCGAGGGCGTGAAGTTCCACAACGGCGATCCGTTCACGGCCGACGACGTGGTCTATACGTTGCAGGCCATCATGACCGACCCGAAGGTCTCGGTGCCGAGCAATTTCGGCTTCATCGCGGGCGCGCAGAAGCTCGGCGACCACAAGGTGCGGGTGAAGCTGAAGACCGTGTTTCCAGCGGCGATCGAATATTTCGCGATGGTGCTGCCGATCTATCCGAAGGCATATCGCGAGAAGGTGGGAGGGGCCGGGTATTCGCAGAAGCCGATCGGCACCGGGCCGTACCGCATCACCCGCATCAACGGCTCCAGCGAGATCGCGCTCGAGCGGTTCGAGGGCTACTACAAGGAGAGCCCGAAGGGCCGCCCCGCGATCAAGTATCTGCGGATCAACGAGGTGCTCGACGCGGCCGGCGAGCTCACCGCCTTCATCAGCGGCCAGGCCGACTGGATCTGGCAGTACAACCCGGACCAGTTCGACAACCTCAAGGCACTCCCTGGCAAGACGGCGATCCGGGCCGGATCGATGCGGCTCGGCTACTTGCAGCTCGACGCGGCGGGCCGCACGGGCAAGGACAACCCGCTCACCAAGCAGAAGGTGCGGCAGGCGATCTTCCACGCGATCGACCGCAACGCCATCGCGCACGACCTCGTGCAGGGCGACAGCCATCCCGTTGCGACGCCGTGCTACCCGACGCAATTCGGCTGCGATGCGAAGACGGCCGTGGACTACGCCTATGATCCCAAACAGGCGAGGCAGCTTCTGGCCGAGGCCGGCTTCCCGAACGGCTTCTCGACGACGCTCGTGACGTATCTGCTGCCCGCGTTCAGCGCCGCCATCCAGAACTACCTGAAGGTGGTCGGCATCAACCTCAATATCCAGCAGCTTCAGGTCGGCGCCGAGATCCAGAAGGTGATGGCCGGCGAGACGCCGATCAACGGCGGGACATGGGGCAGCTATTCGATCAACGACGTCTCGGCAATCCTGCCGTATTACTTCGCCGGTGGACCGAACGACTATGCGCGCGACCCGCAGGTGGAGCACGACGTGAAGCAGGGCGGCCTGGTGATGGACCCGAACCAGCGCCTCCAGCATTACGCCTCGGCGATCAAGCGCATCACCGAGCAGGCCTACTGGCTGCCGCTGTACACCTCCGTCACGCAGTACGCGTTCGCCAAGAATCTGGTCTTCACCCCGTTCCCCGACGAGCTGCCGCGCTTCTATCTCTGCAGGTGGGCATAATGGATCCGACGATGTATCCGCGCCCGCGCGGCCATCGCCCGCTCATCATGGGCCGAAGCGGGGCCGTCGGCGCCAACCACCCGCTGGCGACGCAGGCGGGGCTGGATGCGCTGCGCGCCGGCGGCAACGCGATCGACGCGGCGGTCGCGATCTCGCTGGCGCTCGGCGTGGTCGAGCCGATGATGTCGGGCCTCGGCGGCGACGGGTTCTACCACGTCCATGTCGCCGCAACCGGGGCGGCACTGGTCTACAACGGCACCGGCCCGGCGCCGCTGGCCGCGACGCCGGCCGCGTTCCCGGACGGGATGGCGGTCGACGGCCCGCGCAGCGTGTCGGTGCCGGGCTCGCTCGCGGCGCTCGGCGCAATGCACGCCGCACATGGGCGACGCGCCTGGGCGACGCTGGCCGCAGCCGCAATCGGACATGCGCGCGAAGGGTTTGCCGCAACGCACGGCTACCGCCACTTCGCGACCGACAATCAGCCGCGCCTCGCCGCCGACCCGCGCAGCCGCGCAGTGTTCCTCGACGACGCCGCGGCGCCCGGGCTGGCAGCCCTGATCCGCCAGCCCGACCTCGCGGCGACACTGGAGGCGATCGCGGCGGAGGGGCCGGAGACGTTCTATCGCGGGGCACTCGCGCGCCGGCTCGCGGCAGGGCTGGAGGCGGCGGGCGCGCTGGTCTCCGCCGCCGACCTCGCCGGCCTCGAGGCGGAGGTGCAGACGCCGATCTCGATCCGCTATCGCGGCTTCGAGGTGCGGCAGACGCCGCCGAACTCGACCGGGTTCGTGATGCTGCAAATGCTCGGTATCCTGGCGCATTTCGACCTCGCCGCACTCTCGCCGGCCGAGCGCGTGCACGTCATGGTCGAGGCCAAGAAGCGCGCCTTCCTCGACCGGGAGCGCCACGGCAGCGACCCGCGCTTCGAGACGATACCGATCGTGCGTCTGCTGTCCGATGGGGTGACGGCAGAGCACGCGGCCTCGATCTCGCTCGATCGCGCGTCGGACGTGACGCTGCGGCTGCCGGAGCACGCGGCCGGCGACACCACCTATTTCTGCGTGGTGGACGCGGAGGGCAATGCCGTCTCCGGCATCCAGAGCCTGAACTCGGCCTTCGGATCGGGCGTCACGGCGGGCAATACCGGCGTGCTGCTCAACAACCGCATGGCCTATTGGCACCTCGACCCGCATCACCCCAACCGGCTGCAACCGGGCAAGCGCGTGCGCCACACGATGAACGCGCCGATGGTGTTCCGCGACGGCGCGCTGTGGGGGGTGCTCGGGACGCCGGGGGCGGACAACCAGGTGCAGGTGAATGTGCAGGTGCTGACTGCGATGACCGATCTCGGCCTCGACCCACAGACGGCGATCGAGCTGCCGCGCTGGACCAGCAGCCAGGCCGGACAGGGCGCGAACTGGCCACATGACGGCGATGCCGCCCTGACCATCGAGCGCGACGCGGGCGAGGCCGTGCTGGCCGGGCTCGCGCGGCGCGGCCACGTCCTCAAGCAGGTCGGGCATCTCGAAGGACCGTGCGCGATGCAGGCGATCCGGGTGATGCCGAACGGGGTGCGGATGGCGGCCTCGGATACGCGGCGGGATGGCTGGGCCGCCGCCTACTGACCGGCTTGGGCGCAGGAACGGCTCAGGACGACCCGAGCGTGATGTCGAGCGCGTCGCCGCCCAGCCGCGGCATCTGCGTTCCCGGATCGACCGCGCGCAGATGCAACCGGACCCCGTTCTGGTTGCGCAGGATCAGGTCGTTCGTATCGGTCCTCGGGTCGAAGGCGGCGCCATCCGCGCGATAGCGCCCGGCGAAATCCGCCAAACGGGCCAGCCCCTGCACGCGCCCGATGGCCGCGATCAGCGCCACCTGCGCGCCATAGACGCCAAGGCCACCGGTGCGGAAAGGCACCACGTGGCCGCCATAGGCGATCGTGCCCTGGCCGCCTCCGCCGCTCTGCACATCGGCGAGCGGGCGCGGGTTCAGCAGCACGGTCCATCCGGGCGGCAGCACGGGCGCCGCCGAGGGCGCAGCGCAGCCGGCGGCGAGCAGGCAGGCAAACAAGGCGATCGCTGGCCGGCGCCCGGTCACCGGCATCGCGAGGTCGGGGACATCCTCGGCTTGGATGCCGCTTCAGGCGGGACGCTGCGCGCCCGGAGCGAGGGTCTGGTTGGGTGGACCCGATTGGTACTGGCAGGCCCCCAGCATCGCGCCGAGGGTGAGCAGAAGCACAAGGCGCAGCATCACGCGAACAGTCTCCCCACACCGATCCGCCCGTCTCGGACGCAAGCCGGATCGTGTCAACCCCGTACCCGTGCCGGATCGCCTTCCGTGCCTCAGGCATGTGGCACGAAGCTCTGCACCAGGCTGCCCGCCACCAACCGCCAGCCATCCACCAGCACGAAGAAGATCAGCTTGAACGGCAGCGCCACCGCGTTCGGCGGCAGCATCATCATGCCGAGCGACATCAGCACGCTGGCAACCACGAGGTCGATGACGATGAACGGCAGGTAGAGCAGGAAGCCCATCTCGAACGCGCGCCGCAACTCGCCCACCATGAAGGCCGGGATCAGCGCCCGCCACGGCGTCGCCTCGGGCGCGTCCGGCACCGGAAGATGCGCGAGATCGACGAACAGCCGCAGATCGGCCGGCCGAGCATTGGTCGCCATGAAATGCCGGAACGGCTCCGCCGCCGCCTCAAGCCCAGCGAGGTCGCCGACCCGGCCCTGCGACATCGGCAGCAATCCCCCGGCCCAGGCCTGATCCAGCACCGGTGCCATCACGTAGTACGTCAGGAACAGCGCGAGCCCGATCAGCACCAGGTTCGGCGGCGTTGATTGCAGGCCAAGGGCGCTGCGCAGCAAGGAGAGCACGATGATGATGCGGGTGAAGGCGGTCAGCATCACCAGCAGGCTCGGCGCCAGCGAGAGTGCCGTGACCAGCGCGGTGAGCTGCACCAGGCGGCTGGTCGCGCCCGGGGCACCGGCATGGCCCAGGTCGATGCTGACCGACTGCGCGTGGGCCAGCGAGGGCAGCAGCAGGGCGGCCGCCAGCAGCGCCGCCAGCGCCAGCAGCAGCGGCAAATGGCGCACGATCCTCATGGCGTTTCCCGATCTCCCGGCCGGCTATCCGGCGGCAGTTCGGGAAGCCAGCCGAGCAACGCGTCCTGCGCGCCGCCGGTCAGGAGCAGCAGCGAACGGCCCTCGCAGTGCACGAGATGGAGGCGCCGCCGCTGATCGAGCGCGGTGGTCTCCAGCACTTTGATGCGACGCGGGGCGCCGGCCCGCGGTGCGAAGCCGCCGGCCCGCACGACCCGTGCGGCAAGCAGGATCAGAGCCAGGACGGCAACCAGCGCGGCCGGCATCGTGAGCAGCGAGAGCGAGGTCATGACGCGGCCTTTTGCCGAGTGTCACGGGAGGGCGGCGGATCAGTCCGGAGCGTTCTGCGTCCGGTAGCGGGCAGCGGGTTGGGCGAGGCCGGGCGGCGGCGCGGCGCGGATCGCGGCCTCGAGCGGCCCAATCGCCTCCAGCAGTGCGACCATGCGCGGGCGCAGGCGGCGGCCCAGCTCCGGCCCGAGATCGAGGACGGCCGCGCAGAGCCGCCCGGTGGCGGCGTCGAGGCCCGCGAGGTCGAGCGGCCGCCCGGCCTCCGCCAGCGCGAGCGAGACCACGAGGAGGGCACGCAATTCCTCCACCCATTGCTCAGCCGCGAAGAGAGCCGGGTTGCCGGCGGGCGCCGAGGGCGCGCAAGCGACGGGTTCTGCGGTCGCACCATGCATGCTCGACAGTGCAGCAGGCGCGGGTTAACAAACTGTTGCGGCGCCGCGATTAACCCGGCGGCAACCTTTCGCGGGCATCCTGCGCGGCATGGACCTGCTCGGTGGCGGCCTGTTCGATCTGGCGGAGAAGCGGCTGCTCTGGCTCGACCAGCGGCAGCAGGTTGTGGCGCAGAACATCGCCAACGCGGACACGCCCGACTATCAGGCACGCGACCTCACGCCGTTCCGCACGCTGCTGGCGCAAAGCGTCGCACCGGTGCCGCTCGCAGCACCCCAGGCCGGCGACCTGCCGGGCGATCCGGCCCAGGCGGTGCCGATCGACACCTGGCGCCTGCCGGACGGGCGGGCGCCGGACGGGAATGCGGTTTCCATGCCGGCGGAGCTGACGCGCGAGGCGCAGACCGAGGACGCGCAGCAGCTCGTGACCAATCTCTACGAGGCCTATGCGGGCATGGTGCGCACCGCGATCGGCAAGAGCTGAGGGCGGCGGGGCGCGCGGCATGGAACTCGGCAAGGCGCTCGCGATCTCGGCTGCGGGGATGGACGCGCAGACCACGCGGCTGCGCGTGATCGCGGAGAACCTCGCGAACCAGGACACGACCGGCGACACGCCGGGTGCCGCCCCCTACCGGCGCAAGACGGTGGAGTTCGCCAACGGGCTCGACCGCGCGCTCGGCGTCGATACCGTCCGCGTCGCCGGAATCGACACCGACCAATCCGCCTTCCCGCTGCACTACGACCCGTCGCATCCGGCGGCGAACGCGCAAGGATACGTGCAGCTTCCCAACGTCAACAGCTTCGTCGAGCTGATGGACATGCGAGAGGCGGAGCGGACCTATAGCGCCAACCTCACCGTGATGCAGGCGACGCGGTCGATGCTGTCACGGGTGATCGGCATGTTGAAATGAGCACGATCCCGACCCTGGTGGTCACGCCCGCGGGTGCCGCGGACGCCTATGGAAAGGTCGCGAGCGGCGCCAGCGACCCGGCCGCGGCGGCCGGCAGCGGCTTCGGCGCCACCTTGCAGCGCGCGATCGAGGGCTTGGTCGAGACCGGCCAGAAGGCCGATGCGCTGTCGGCGCAGGCGATCACCGGCCAGGGCAACCTGACCGAGGTGGTGGCCGCCGTCTCGCAGGCCGAACTGACACTGCAGACCACCGCCGCGATCCGCGACCGCGTGGTGCAGGCCTACCAGAGCATCATGTCGATGCCGATCTGACACGGAACGGGTCTGACCCAAAAGGGGGCAGGAAGAGATGGAGACGGCCGAAGTCGCCGGGGCCTTGCGCCAGATGCTGCTGGTGACGCTGGAGATGGCCGCACCGTCGCTGCTGGTGGCGCTGGTGATCGGCTCGATCGTGTCGATGCTGCAGGCGGCGACGCAGGTGCATGAGACCGCGCTCGCCTTCATCCCCAAGCTGCTGGCGATCGGGCTGACGCTGCTGCTGACGGGCGCGTTCATGCTGCGCGTGCTGTCGGTGTTCACGAAGATGCTGTTGGCCCAGATCGTCATGGCAGGCGGGTCGTGACGCCGGGCGTGCCGTGACGGTCGCCGCACTCCCGGCGCTCGCGTTCGCGTTCATGCTGGTGCTGTGTCGCGCCGGGGCCGCGGTGATGCTGCTGCCCGGTTTCGGGGAGAACGAGCCTCCAGCGATGCTGCGCGCCGGCTTTGCGGTCGCGCTGACGGTGCTGCTGCTGCCGGAGGTGCAGCCGATGCTGCCGGCGCCCCCCGGCGATGCGTGGCAGCTCGGCCGGATGGTCGCGGCGGAACTGGCGACGGGAGCGATGCTCGGCTGGCTCGCAAGGCTGGTCGCGCTGGCGCTGCCGATCGCGGGGCAGATCGTGTCCTACATGCTCGGCCTGTCGAACGTCCTGCAGAACGACGTGGTGTTCGCGGGGGGGAGCACGGCGCTGAACCGGCTGTTCGGGCTGGCGGCGCCGACGCTGATCCTGGCGAGCGGCCTCTACGAACTGCCGCTCGCGGCACTCGTCGGCAGCTACCGACTGCTGCCGGCGGGGACGATGCTGGCCTCCGACGACAGTGCGCGCGTCGCGATCGCGGCGGTCTCCGACAGTTTCGGGCTGGCGCTGCAGGTGGCGGCGCCGTTCGTTCTGGCAGCCATCGTGTGGCACGCGGCACTCGGGCTGCTGTCGCGGCTGGTCACGAACCTGGAAGTATCAATATTGACCCAGCCGGCGCAGATCCTGGGCGGCCTTGCGCTGCTCTCGCTGCTGGTCGCCGGCCTGATCGGCGCATGGGGGATCGCCGCGCGGGAGATGCTCTCCGCATTGCCAGGCTTATGACGGACGGGGGTCCGCGGCTTCCGCATCGCCGCGGATTCGAGGGGCAGAGCCCCTCGCCTGCCTGACCAATGGCCGACGAAGACCGCACGCAAGCCGCCACCCCCCGCCGCGAGCAACGCGCCCGGGAGGCCGGCGACGTTCCGATCTCCCGCGAAGTCACGACCTTCGCCTCCCTGGGCGGCGCCACGCTCGCGCTGCTGATCGCCGGGCCCGCCGCCGCGCAGGGCCTTGCCGCCAGTCTTGCGGCGCTGCTGGCGCAAAGCGGCGGCGCCGATGTCGGTGCCGCGATGCGGGACGCCATGCTGGCCGGCCTGTTGGCTGCGGCACCGATGATCGCCGCGGGTGCGGCCGGAGGCGCGCTGGCGGACGTGGTGCAGGGCGGCTTCCTGTTCCAGCTCCAGGTGCTGAGCCCGGATTTCGGGCGCCTCAATCCGTTCGCCGGGCTGGCGCGCCTGTTCGGCGCCTCGGGTGTCGCAGAGGTGGTGCGGGCGACGGTGAAGCTTGCCGTGTTCGGCGCGGTGACGTGGCGGGTGCTCGGTGGAGATCTGGACGGGCTCGGGCAGGTGCTCGGCGCCGCGCCGGACCTCCTGCTCCGCCGGGCGACGGCGACGATGGGGCATCTGCTGCTTGGCCTGGTGGCAGCGCAGGGCGGCATCGCGGTGCTCGATCTCGTGTGGGTGCGCGCCCGCCATGCGCGTTCGCTCCGGATGAGCCGCGAGGAGCAGCGGCAGGAGCACCGCGAGACCGACGGCAACCCCGAGGTCAAGCGCCGACTGGGGCAGATCCGGGCGCAGCGGGCGAAGCGGCGGATGATGGCGGCGGTGCCGAAGGCGACCGTGGTGGTCACCAACCCGACCCATTACGCGGTGGCGCTCGCCTATGAGCGCGACCGCAGCGCCGCGCCGAGGGTGGTCGCCAAGGGGGTGGACGACGCGGCCGCGCGCATAAGGGCGCTGGCAAAGGAACACGACGTGCCGTTGGTCGCCAACCCGCCGCTGGCGCGGGCGCTGTTCGCGGTGGAGATTGACGCGGAGATCCCGCCGGAGCATTTCCAGGCGGTGGCGCAGATCATCGCCTATGTGTGGCGGCTGCGAACCCAGGCGGCCGGGCCAGTTGCCGCCCCGGCGCGGGCCTGATCGGCCCGGCCGGCGGCGACATGGTTAGACCTGGCGGCGACGGGCGTCGTAGTGCTCGGCAAAGCCCGGATCGAAGATCATCGGGATCTCGGAGCGGGTCAGGCCGATGTCCGACAGCTCGCGATCGGTGAGCATCTGCAGCTCATTGAGCGCGCGCCGACGGCGCTGGGCGGTCGCAAACCAGGCGCGGGCGCGGGCAATCACGCCGGGATGGCGGGCACCCGCCTGCTCGGCGGTCCCCGTGCGGGGCCCGGGCACCGGGCTGTAGTTGATCGCTCCGGGCAGGTTGAAGGACAGATCGCCCTTGGCAAAGCGGACGTTCATGGTTGTAGTCCTCGGCAATTGGACCGAGCCCCGGTCCGAGCCGGCGGGATCGCCCCGCCCGGGCCCCCGGAGTTCTTGCAGTGCAATATGATCGTGCGGTGCCGAGATGAAATACGCATATCAGAGCCGCCAGCCATGCGTCCGGCGCGGCTTCCATAATGGACCCATGCATCGAACGCAGTACTGGCCTGAGCAGTACCGGCCTGAGCAGTGCTGGCCTGAGCGGTGGAGCCGGTGACCGGCCGGCTCGCCGCGCTGCGGGAGGGCTTGGCGCGGCAGGGGGTGGACGGCGCGCTGGTGCCGCGCGCGGACGAGCATCTTGGCGAATCTGTGCCTGCCTCGGCGGAGCGGCTGGCATGGCTGACCGGCTTCACCGGCTCGGCAGGGCTCGCGGTGGTGCTGCCCGGGGCGGCTGCCCTGTTCACCGATGGGCGCTACATGACGCAGGCGGCCGCCCAGGTCGATCCGTCGCTCTGGCAGGTCCGCCACATCACCGAGGATCCGCCGCCCGCCTGGATCCGGGCGACGGCGCCCGCGGCGCGGATCGGCTTCGACCCGTGGCTGATCGGGGAGGAGGCGCTCGCGCGCTACACGGATGCCGGCATCACAATGGTGGCGCTGGACTCCAATCCGGTCGATGCGATCTGGGCCGACCGGCCGGGATCGCCTGACGCGCCGGCCGAACCCTATGACCTCGCGCTGGCAGGCCGGTCATCGGCCGACAAGCGTGCGGATATCGCCGCCGGCCTGCGGGCGGCGGGACAGGATTCGGTGGTGCTGAGCGACCCAGCCTCGGTCGCGTGGCTGCTGAACATCCGCGGGCAGGACGTGATGTTCACTCCGTTCGCGCTCGGCTTCGCGCTGCTGCGGGCAGACGGCCGTGCGACGTTGTTCATGGAGCCCGCCAAGCTGCCCGCCGAGACGCGCGCCGCACTCGGCAATGACGTCGCGTGCGAGCCGCGGTCGGCGCTGCCGGCGGCGCTTGCGGCGCTGCGCGGGCAGACTGTCCGGATCGATCCGGCCGGCACGCCCGCGTGGTTCGCCCGCACGCTGCGCGAGGCGGGAGCCACGGTCGCGGCCGGCCCCGATCCGTGCCTGCTGCCGAAAGCGTGCAAGAACCCGACCGAGCAGGCCGGCGCGCGGGCAGCCCATGCGCGCGATGCGGTCGCGGTCTGCCGATTCCTGCACTGGTTCGCGACGGCGGCGCCTGCGGGCAGGCAGACCGAGATGTCGGCCGCCGCCCGGCTGCTCGCGTTCCGTGCCGAGGGGGAGCGCTTCCGCGGTGAGAGCTTCCCCGCCATCGCCGGCGCCGGCGAGCATGGTGCCGTCATCCACTACCGCGTGACCTCGGAGAGCGACCGCACGATCCGCCCCGACGAGCTGTTCCTGATCGACAGCGGCGCGCAATACCTCGACGGCACCACCGACATCACGCGAACCATCTGGACCGGCCCCGGCGATCCTCCCGACGTGCTGCGGGGCCGCTGGACCCGCGTGCTCCAGGGCATGATCGCGATCGCAACGCTGGTGTTCCCGCAGGGCGTCGGCGGCGCCCATCTCGACGCCTTCGCCCGCCGCGCGCTCTGGGCCGAGGGGCTCGACTACGACCACGGCACCGGCCACGGCGTCGGCGCCTATCTCTCGGTGCATGAGGGGCCGGTCAGCCTCTCGCGGCTGGCCAAGCCGGTGCCGATCGCGGCGGGGATGATCCTCTCCGACGAGCCGGGTCTTTACGTGCCGGGGGAATACGGTATCCGGCTGGAGAATCTTCTTCTCGTGCAAGCCGCCGAACCGGCCGCCGCCGCGCGCCCGTTCCTCCGTTTCGAGACGCTGACGTTGGCACCCTTCGACCGGCGCATGGTGGTGCCCGGCCTGCTGACCGCGGCGGAGCGGTCCTGGCTCGACGCCTATCACGCGCGGGTGCGCGACGCGGTCGCGCCGCATCTGGACGCCTCGGCGCGGGCGTGGCTCGAAGCCGCCTGCGAGCCCGTCGATGGCTGAGGGAGAGAAAACCTGGCGGCAGCGCGTCGGGCTTAATCCGGCGCGGCTCGGCGGCCGCATCCCCTACGTCCACCGGTTCGGCATCGGCACGCTGGAGGCGGCCGTGATCTCCGACGGGCCGCTCGCGCTGCCGCCGGCCGCCGCGATCCACCCCGGCCTGCCGCAGGCGGAGGTCGAGGCAGCGCTCGCGGAGGCGTTCGTGCCCGCGGGTCCGTTGCGGATCGAGCAGAATATCCTGCTCGTCGATCTCGGTGGCCATCTGGTGCTGTTTGACGACGGCATGGGCGATTCCAAGCTGTTCGGCCCGGACAGCGGCCGGCTCGTGCGCAGCCTTGCGGAGCTGGACCTCGCACCGGCGCAGATCGACGCGCTGGTGCTGAGCCACGCCCATTCCGACCATTGCTGGGGGACGATCCGCCCGGACGGCACGCCCGCCTTCCCGAACGCGATGATCTACATGGCCGAGCACGAGCTGGCATTCTGGGAGCACTATCCGGGCAGCGATCGGGACCGGACCGTCGCCGGCGTGCGGCGCCATCTGCTGCCGCTGCGCGAACGGATGCTGTTCATCCGAGACGGCGAGGAGTTCCTCCCAGGCCTGCACGCAATCGCCGCTCCCGGCCACACGCCCGGCCACATGGCCTTCGTCGTCGCCAATGCCGGCGAGGCGCTGTGCGTGCTCGGCGATGCCGCGTTCCTGCACCCGATCTCGTTCGCGCATCCGGCGGCGCACAGCGCCTTCGACACCGAGCCGGAAGTTGCCGCGGCGACGCGGGCGCGTCTGCTCGGGCGGCTGGCGGACGAGCGGATGCGGTTGATCGGCTATCACGCGCCCTGGCCGGGCCTCGGCCATGTTCTGCGGGCACAAGGCGGGGGCGCGGGCGGGGGCTTCCGCTACGTCCCGGAGGCGGCGGCGCCGAAGCCGTAGAGGGCGGCCGGGTTGTCGACGAGCACGCGACGGCGGGTCGCCTCCTCCGGGGCCCACGCGCCCAGCAGATCGAACAGTTCACCATCGTCCGGCACGTCAGCCGCCATGCTCGGGTGCGGCCAGTCGGTTCCCCAGACGCAGCGTTCGGGGGCTGCCGCCAGCAGGACGCGCGCGAGCGGCGCCACGTCGGAATAGGGCGGACCGGCGGAGGCGCGATAACCGGACAGCTTTACCCAGGTCCGGCCCGCGTCGAGCAGGCGCCGCAGCGCGCGGACGCCGGCGGTCTCGGTGCCGTCCGCGGCCTGTGCGCCGCCCATGTGGTCGATCACAAGCGGTACCGGCAGGCGGCCGAGGCGGGGCGCCAGCTCGGCAAGGTGTTGGGCGGTCGTGAACACCTGCAGATGCCAGCCGAGTGGGGCGATTCGCCTAACGATGGGGTCGAGTTCGTCAATCGGCGTGCCGCCGCCAGTTGCGATGTTGAACCGGACGCCGCGGGCGCCGCGCGCGTCCATCGCGCGGAGATCGGCATCGGTCACGGTCGCATCGACGACGACAACGGCGCGGTAGCCGGGGCCGAGTTCCGCCACGGCGTCGAGCGTGCAGGCATTGTCGGTGCCGTGGATCGACGCCTGCACGACGATGCCGCGATCGAGCCCGAGCGTGTCGGCGACGCGTCGGTAGGCGGCGACCGGCGCCGGCTGCGACGGCGTGTAGCTGCGGCGCGGGCTGAGGGGGTAACGCCCGAAAGGGCCGAAGATGTGGAAGTGGCAGTCGCACCCGCCCGCCGGGGATCGCCAAG
>DATAYA010000097.1:0-10348 GCA_036272815.1 Acetobacteraceae bacterium | reverse complement strand
CGGCGGCGTCAGGGCGGGTGCGCCACGTTCCGTCCCCCGACCCCGCCGCCGGCCCTCCACGAGACCGGCCCCGACCCGCCATGATATCGGCCGGCCCGTGACCCCGCTCCCGACCCCGCAACAGCTCCGCTATCTCCTCGCCCTCGCCGAGCACCTGCATTTCGGCCGCGCCGCCGCCGCCTGCGCGGTGACGCAATCGACGCTCTCGGCCGGCGTGCTGGCGCTGGAGCGGCAGCTCGATGCGCGGTTGCTCGACCGCAGCGCCGGCAAGCGCGTGGTGCTGACGCCGCTCGGGGCGGAGGTCGCGGCGCGGGCGCGCGACGCGATGGCGGCGCTGGAATCGGTCGCCGAAGCCGCGGCGGCGGCCCGTGCGCCGATGAGCGGGCCGCTGCGGCTCGGCGTGATCCCGACCATCGGCCCGTTCCTGCCGCCGCGGCTGATGCCGGCGCTGCGCGAGGCGTTCCCCCGGCTGCTGCTCTATCTGCGCGAGGACGTCACTGACCGGCTGCTGGAGCGGCTGGCGGCAAACCGGCTCGACGTGGTGCTGCTGGCACTCCCCTGCGACTGCCACGGCGCGGAGACGATGCCGGTCATGCGCGATCCGTTCGTGGCGGCCCTGCCGCCGGGCCACCCGCTCGCCGCCCGCTCGGTCGTGCCGATCGCGGCGCTGGACGCAGAGCGGATGCTGCTGCTGGAGGAGGGTCATTGCCTGCGCGACCAGGCCATTGCCGCCTACGGCGATCAGCGGCGCGGCGGCCCGGCGGGCGACGGCTTTGCCGCGACCAGCCTGCACACGCTGGTGCAGATGGTCGGCGGCGGCCTCGGCGTCGCGCTGCTGCCGCGGATCGCGGTAGAGGCCGGGGTGTCGCGGGGCACCGGGGTCGCGTTGCGGCCGCTGGCCGGTGCCGGTGCCTGGCGGACGATCGGGCTCGCCTGGTGGCCAAACGGGCCACGGGCGGCGCAGTGGCGCGGGATCGCCCCGGTGCTCGCGCGCGCGGCCGTCACCGAACAGCCGGGCACCGAACAGCCGGGCACCGAACACCCGGGCGCCGAGCCCCCCGGTGCCAAGCCCCCCGGCACGGATGCATGATCGCAGTTGCCGCGCCGGCGCCGGAGGCGCTACAGCCGCGGCCTGCAACAAGGTGCCGCCGGCATGGACCTCAAGGACCACATCCGCTCGATCCCGGATTTCCCCAAGCCCGGCATCCTGTTCTACGACATCTCGACGTTGCTCCGCGACGCCGACGCCTGGCAGGTGGCGATGGGCCGCATGGCCTCCGCCGTGCGCCGCCACCATCCCGACCTGCTGGCGGGGATCGAGAGCCGCGGCTTCCTGATCGCCGCACCTCTGGCGCTCAAGCTCGGCTGCGGCTTCGTGATGCTTCGCAAACCGGGAAAACTGCCGGGCGAGACGGTCGGGCTCGATTACGGCCTGGAATACGGCAGCGACCGGATCGAGTTGCAGGCCGATGCGGTCTCGCCGGGGCAGCGCGTGGTGGTGGTGGACGACCTGCTGGCGACCGGCGGCACGATGGCGGCCGGGATCGCACTGCTGCGGCAGATCGGCGCGGTCGTGCCGGCGGCGGCGGTGCTGATCGAGCTGGCGTTTCTCGGCGGCCGGGCGAAGCTCGACGTGCCGGTCTCGGCACTGGTCAGTTACGATTCCTGAGCGAAGCGGTTTCCTTCGCCGGCGATTGCGATTACGCTCCGAGCCGGATCGGGAGAGCACAAGAACCATGAAAATCAGGGCCATGCTTGCCGCCGCGACCGCGCTTGGCATCGCCGGCTGGCTGCCGGCCACCCCGGCGCGGGCAGCCGGCACGCTGGTCGTGAGCATCGCCGCCGATCCGACCGGCTTCGATCCGGAAGCGGTCGAGAACAACACTTCCGGCTTCGTCATGGCCTGCGTCTACGATACGCTGGTCGCCTATAAGCCGGGCACCACCGAGCCTGCGCCGGGTCTCGCTCAGAGCTGGGACATCTCGCCCGACGGGCTGACCTATACGTTCCACCTGCGCACCGGCGTGAAGTTCCAGGACGGCACGCCGTTCAATGCGCATACCTACGTCCAGACGCTCGACCGGCAGCTCAAGAAGAGCGACCCCAACTACATCTACAACACCGGCCCGGTCGAAAGTTATATCGACTTCACCTTCGGCAACGTCGCCTCCTACAGTGCGGTCGACGACAATACCGTGCAATTCAAACTCAAGGCGCCGTCCGCACCGTTCCTGACCAGCCTCGCGATGGTCTGGAACGGGGTCGTCAGCTACCCGGCCGCGGCGAAATGGGGAAAGGATTTCCGCAACCACCCGGTCGGGACAGGCCCGTTCATCTTCAAGGAATGGCGCTCGCGCGACCAGATCGCGCTCGATGCGAACCCGAACTACTGGAAAGGCAAGGTCAACCTCTCGCACCTCGTTTTCAAGGAATATCCGGACCCGCAGGCGGCGCTGCTGGCGCTCAAGCGCGGCGAGACGCAGATCATGGGCGATGTTGCGACACAGGTGGTCCCGGCGCTGCGCGGCGACCCCCACATCCGCCTGCTGACGCAGCCGGGCCTGACCGTGAGCGGCATGGCGATGCCAAACGACACCGCCCCGTTCGACGATTTCCGCGTGCGCCAAGCGTTGAACTATGCCGTGGACAAGGCGGCGATCAACAAGGCGCTCTATGCCGGGCTCGCGGTGACGATGAACTCACCGCTGCCAGCGAGCCAATGGGGCTACGACGCCTCGCTCAAGTCCTATCCCTATGACGTCGCGAAGGCCCGCGCGCTGCTCAAGCAGGCCGGCGTCAAGCTGCCGCTGCGGGTGGAGTTGCTCACCTACAACACGCCGCGCGGCTACAACCCGGCGGGGCCTGATCTCGCAGTGGCGCTCCAGGGCTATCTGCGCAAGGTCGGCGTCGTGGCGTCGGTGCGCAAAAGCGACATGGGCGCCTATCTCGCCGAGATCCGGTCCGGCAAGTACCACGGCCTGTTCGTCACCGGCTGGAGCGGCGACAACGGCGATCCCGATAATTTCGTGGGCGAACTGTTCAACTCGAAATACATGCCGGTCGGCGACACCTCCCATTACCACAACGTCCAGGCCGATGCGCTGATGAACCGGGCCGTCGAGGTCTCCGATACCGCCAAGCGGACCGCGATGTATCACCAGGTACAGGCGATCATCATGCACGACGCCCCATGGCTGTTCGTCAACTCCACCCTGCAGGTGCGGGCCGAGCGCACCTCCGTGCAGGGCTTCCGGCTCAACCCGACGCAGATGTTCTTCAACATGGACCAGGTGTCGCTCACGAAATAGGCACCACGGCGGCGAACAAACCCGATAAGGCAGTCGGCCAAGTCCTTGTTCTCGCGGGAGTTGTGCAACCGTACGGCGCTTTCTGGTGGCTATATCAACTGGCAATTGTTAACTTTTGCTTAGAATTTACCTTTTGGTATGGACAATCACAGGTAGCGGACGGACAGTATGGCCCTGGAATCGCAGCAGGGCTGTACCAACGCATGCCAGACTTCGCAGCCGATCCGACCGAGACCATGATCATGCTTCTCGGCGCGCCCCGCTCGGGCACCACATGGCTGGGCAAGATCTTCGACAGCCATCCCGACGTGATCTATCGCCACGAACCGGACACGATCGATCGGACCGGCCACCCCGGGGTGGTGCCGCATGGGGAGGTAGCGGGGCATGTCCAAGCGGCGCGCGCCTTCCTGCGCCGTGTCGCCGGCAGCCGGATGTTGAAATCCTCGGGCCAGATGCCGGTGTTCCGCAAAAGCTATCAGACCCCGTCGGCGCACGTCGCACGCCTCGGCATGATCGCGGCGCTACGTGCCGCCGAACGCGTCCCGCCTCTCGTGAAAATGGCGCGCGAAACGGTGATCCCGGACTTCGTGCGGCCAGACGCGGCGCCGCGGCTGGTGATGAAGTCGGTCAGCTCCTGCGGCTGCGCGGGTCTGTTCGCCGAGGCGCTGCCGCACAGCCGCATCGTCTTCATCCTGCGCGACCCATTCGGACAGGTCGCCTCCATGATGCGCGGCGTGAGCCTGGGCAAGCTGCAGGCCCGCAACGGCCTCGACGGTCTTTGGGAGTGGGAAGAGGCGGAGCAGCACGGGCTGACCCAGGCGCGATTCGAGCGCCTGCCGCCGGTCGAGCAGTATGCCTGGTTCTGGGCGCTGCTGAACGAGCGGGCGGTCGCCGACCTGGCGGGGTGCGGCCATGCACGGCTGGTCAATTACACCGATCTTTGCGAGGACCCGGAGGGCACGGCCCGCACCCTGTTCGACTTCGCCGGCCTCGACTGGTCGGCGCAGACGCGGGCGTTCCTGGCGCGGAGCACCGCCGGGAGCGGCGAATCGGGCTATTTCCGGGTCGTGAAAAACACCGCCGCGGTCAGCCGGCGCTGGCGGGTCGAGCTGGACTCCGAGCACAAGCGCCGCATCCGCGCCGTGGCGGAGCAGACCAGTCTCGCCCCGTTCTTGCCGGAACTGGCCTGATCCTCACCCGACGAACCGCGCGAGGGCGGTGTTGAACGCCGCCGCCCGCTCGAAATAGGGCGAGTGCCCCGTCTCTGGGATGATCTCCGCCTGCGTCCCCATCCGCTCGGCGAGGGCGACGGCCGCCGCGGGTGGAAACACGACATCCTCCGCGCCGGCGAGCCACAGCACCGGCATCGCCAGCGCGTCCACCGCCTCCGGCCCGCGTACCCGCAACGCGCCAAGGGCGGCCCGCATCGCCTCCTTGTCGGCGATCCCGGCGCTGTCGTCGAAGTGGCGATAGAGCAGGTGCAGCGCCGGCTGCTCGCTTGCCGCGCGTGCGCCCATCGCGGGATGCACGCCGCGCAGCATGCCGCGCGCAACCTCGGCTTCGGCCCGGGCACGCCAGTCGCCGAGCTCCGTGACACGTCCGGGATCGATGGTGCCGGAGGTCGCCGACATCACCAGCGCACGCACCCGCCGCGGCGCCCGCAGCGCCGCCTCCAGACAGGTCCAGCCCCCCATCGACTGCGCGACCAGCACCGCGTCCGGCAGCGCCAGATGATCCAGGAGTGCCAGCAGGTCCTCGGTGAAGGCCGCCGGCCCGCGTGGTACCACGGCATCCCGCGACGGCAGGAAGCCGCGATGGGCGAAGGCGACGCAGGTAAACCGGTCTGCAAAAGCCGCGACCTGCTGCCACCAGGAGAGATGGCTGCCGCCGAGCCCGTGCGCGAATACCAGCGCCGGCCCGTCTCCGGTTGCCTCCCAGTAGAGCCGCGCGGCGTCGCGTTCCAGGAACCCGCGCCGGCGCGACACCGCGCCATCCCCCGCCACCGGCAGCAAGTCCATCGTTTGCTTCCCCCTCACCGTGTCGCCCGCCGCGGGTCGAGCTGGTCGCGCAACGCATCGCCCACGAGGTTGAAGGCGAGCACGACGAGAAAGATCGCAACGCCCGGAAAGGTCGCGATCCACCACGCGGTCAGGAAGTAGCTGTGCCCGTCGGCCAGCAGCGCTCCCCAGTCGGGCGAAGGGGGCTGCGCGCCGAGACCGAGGAAGGAGAGCCCCGCCGTCTCCACCACCACCGAGCCCGCCTGCAGCGTCGCCATCACCAGCACCGGCGAGAGGCTGTTCGGCAGCACATGGCGCAGCATGATCCGCATCTGCCCGGCCCCCACCGACCGCGCCGCCCAGACGTAATCCTCCGCCTGCACCGCCAGCACCTGCCCGCGCATCAGCCGCGCGTATTGCGGCGTGTAGATGATGCCGATCGCGATGATGGAGTTGGTGAAGCTCGGCCCCAGGGCCGCGACGATGATGAGCGCCAGCAGCAGATAGGGGAAGGCCAGCAGCACGTCGGTCAAACGCATGATCGCGGTGTCCGCCAGGCCACCGACGAAGCCTGCCACCAGCCCGAGCGAGCCGCCGACCACCAGCGCCAGCCCGTCGGCAACCACGATTGCGACCAACGCATAGCGCGTGCCGTAGATCACGCGGCTCAGCATGTCGCGGCCATACTGGTCGGCGCCAAGCAGATGCGCGAACGACGGCGGCGTGAGGGCCGAGGAGAGGTCCTGGTCGGCCGGGTCGTAGGGTGCGATCAGCGGCGCGAGCACGGTCGCCATCAGGAAGACCGCCGCGATCACGAGGCCGATCCGCGCCGAGCGCCGCCGCAGCGCCCGCGACAGCGCTCGCTCCGGCGGCGCGGGGCCGGCGGCGACCGCGACCGCGCCGCTCACTCGTGCACCTTCGGGCTGTCGGGTGCGGAGCGGGGTCGCAACGTCGCATCCGACAGCCCGAGCATTGGCCGCGACGGCCCGCGTCGCTTGCCGCTGGACGGCCCGGATGAGACCGGCCGCGCGGCAGATGCCGGGAGACTGGGACCGAGCGCAGGGTGAGGCGCCAGTGCTTGCCGTCCGTCCGCCTTCCCGCTCGCGCCGGGATACGAGTCCTCTGGAAGCCGGGGCCAACCGAAAAGCCGCATGATCCCGACAAGCGCGCCGGAGCCATCGGACTGGCCGCCTGAAAACGTCAGGGTGGACGCCGGGTGTCTCATGCCTGGGTAATCCGCGGGTCGAGCAGCGCGTAGCTGAGATCGACCAACAGGTTAACGAATACGAACAATGCGGCGGTGAACAGCGCACCCGCCTGCACCACCGGATAGTCGCGCTCCAGGATGGCGTCGACCATCAGCCGGCCGAGGCCCGGCAGCGAGAAAATCGTCTCTGTCAGCACGGCACCCGAGAGCAGCAGCCCGAGTTGCAGCCCGATCACGGTGACGATCGGGATCGCGGCGTTGCGCAGCATGTGGCGCATGACGACCCGTCTGCCGGAGAGCCCTTTGGCGCGGGCGGTCCGCACGTGGTCGAGCGCGCCGGCCGCGATCACTTCGGCCCGCGTGATGCGGGTGATGAGGGCCAACGGGATCGTCGCCAGCGTGAAGGCGGGCAGCAGCAGATGGTGCAGGGCCGCCCAGATCATCGCCGGTTGGCCCGCGAGGATGCTGTCGATCACCGTCATCCCGGTGATCCGCGCCGGCTCCATGCCGACCGGCATCTGACCCCCGATCGGAACCCAGCCGAGCCATGCCGAGAAGACGAGCAGCAGCATCAGGCCGAACCAGAAGATCGGCATCGAGACGCCAAACAGCGTCGCCGTCATCACCATCGCCTCGAGGCGCGTGCCCGGCCGGACGGCGGTCAGAACGCCGAGCGGCAACCCGCCCACGGTCGCGATGGCCAGCGATGCGAGCGCCAGTTGTAGCGTCACCGGAAAGGCGGTGAGCACGTCGGCGAGCGCCGGATGGTTGCTCTGCAAGGAGATGCCGAGATCGCCGCGCAGCGCCCCCACCAGGAAGCGCAGGTATTGCACCCAGATCGGCTGGTCGAGCCCGAGCTGGTGGCGCAGGCGGACCAGTTGCGGGGCCGTTGCACGGTCACCGAGCAGCATCTGCGCCACATCTCCCGGCAGCAGGTGCATGGTGACGAACACGACGACGCTGACGCCCAGCAGCACGAGCACGAGCTGTCCCAGCCGGCGGACCGCGTATCCGCCCATCAGGCGGGCGCTGAGAACGGCCGCGGCCGGCCGGCCGGGTCCACCGCGACCATGACGAACTGCGCCTCCGTCACCTTGACGCGATCGCCCTGGCCTTGACGCAGGACCCAGACATTGACGTCGTAGGTGGCGGAGGTGCGGCCGGTCCGGACCAGGTCGGTGTAGCAGCAGACGACATCGCCCACCTTCACCGGCTGGAGGAAGGCGAGGTGCGAGACCGCCGCGGTCGCGACCCGGCCGCCGGCATGGGCGCGTGCACTCATCCCGGCGGCGAGATCCATGAGCGACATGATCCAGCCGCCGAAGATGTCGCCCGCCGGGTTGGTGTCCGCCGGCATCGCGACCGTGCGGAGCGCAAGTTCGCCGCTCGGTGCCGCATCGGGGATCGTCTGGTCGGGCGCCATGGCCCGTTCTAGACGAGACGGCGCGATCGCTCCAAGGTGTCCGCGGACGGGGAGGGGCGGAGATGGCTGACGAGGCGGGCGCGGTCGGGGCGGCTGCGGGCGACGTCCTGACGCTGCACGAATTCATCACGGCGGCGCGGCGGCGGCTCGACCGCAACATCTGGGATTATCTGGTCGGGGGCACCGAAACCGAGACGACGCTGCGCCGCAACCGCCTCGCCCTCGACAGCATCGCGTTTCGCCCCCGCGTGCTCGCCGACGTCTCGCGGATCGACGCGGGCGGGGCGTTTCTCGGCCGCTCTGTGCCGATGCCGGTGGCACTCGCACCGGTCGGCTCGCTCGAGAGTTTCGAGCCGGGTGGCGGTGCGACGGTCGCTGTCGCCGCGGCGCGTGCGGGGGTGCCGCTGTTCGTCAGTTCCGTGACCGCGCCGGGGCTGGAGGCGACGGCGCAGGCGGCGGACGGGCCGAAAGTGTTCCAGCTCTACGTCCGCGGCGGCGACGATTTCGTCGACGAGCACGTCCGCCGCGCCGTTGACGCCGGCTACATGGCGTTCTGCATCACCGTCGATACCGCCCTCTACAGCCGCCGCGAGCGCGACATCGCCAAGCGGTTTGCCAAGACCTGGCGCGACCGGCACGCGGGGATGGAGTTCCAGGCGGCGTTCGACTGGAGCAAGGCCGCCCGGTTCCGCGACCGCCACCACGACGTGCCACTGATCCTGAAGGGCATCGCGACCGCCGAGGATGCGGCGCGCGCCTGCGAGCTGGGGGTCGCCGCCGTCTATGTCTCGAACCACGGCGGGCGACAGCTCGACCATGGCCGCGGCGCGCTCGACGTGCTGCCCGAGGTGGTCGAGGCGGTCGCGGGCCGTGCGCGCATCATCATCGACGGCGGCTTCAGCCGCGGGACGGACATCGTCAAGGCGATCGTGCTCGGCGCCGATACGGTCGCGGTCGGGCGGCTATATTTGTACGGGCTGGCTGGATACGGGGCGGCGGGCGTCGCGCGCGTGCTGGAGATCCTGCAGGGCGAGATCGAGACGACGCTCGGGCTGTTGGGGGTGGAGTCGTTCGCGCAACTCGACCGCAGCTACCTGTATCCGGCGCCGCCGGTCTGGCCGACGCATGTCCACAGCGCGTTTCCGCTGCTGGCGGAGGATTACTGAGCGTCAGGCGGAGAGGGCTGCGGCCAGGGAAGCCGTTGCTGGCGCGGCGTTGGGCCGCGACCCGGCCATCGCCAGCGCCTGCGCCTCCAGGCCCTCGATCATGTCGGAATTGACCCGGACCATGGGTGCCATCGGCAGCTCGGTCCGCGCCATCGCCAGGATCGCGTAGCGCATCGACCACTGGCCGAGCGCGATCAGGTTCTGCTTGAGCACTTCGGGCAGCCCATTGTTTTCGAGCGCCAAATCCTTCACCAGGATCGACCACAGTTCGTGGTTCTTCGACAGCGCTGTGATGCGCGCGATCGGCTCGGCCGCCTCCGTGAGCAGGCGGTTGCAGTAGCGGAACGCCATGATCTCCAGCTCGCGCGGCGTGCCCGGGAAGCTGTTCGGCTTGCGGTATTCGGTGATGCCACGCTGCATGTCGCTCTCCTGGCGGGGGAAGTCGGGTGCGGGCCCGCCGTCACGCCGGCGACGGGCCCGCGGTCTCCGAGGCCGGCTTAGGCTCCGAACAGCTTCAGCAGCACCTGCGGCTGCTGGTTCGCGGTCGTCAGCGTCGCGATCGCGAGCTGCTGCTTGGTCTGCAGGGAGGTGAGCTGCGCACTCTCCGATGCCATGTCGGCATCGGTCAGCGCGCCGAGGCCGCTCTGCAGGCTCGACTGCAGCGAGGAGGTGAAACTCTGGAGGCCGGTGATCTGCTGCTGTGCCTCGCCGAGGGTGGCCGATATGCCGTTCATCGCCGTGACGGCATTGTTCACCGTGTCGATCGCGAGCGTGGCGCCGGTCACGGTTGTCATCGTGGCGCCACCACTCGCAAAGCTCACCGCCGCGGTGGAGGAGGCGGGGGTCGCGGCACCGGTGACGTCCACCGTGCCGTCCGAGTTCTGCTGCGCGCCGAACCCGGCCTGCTGCATCGCCGAAACCAGCGAGCCGATGTCGGAGAGCGGCGAGTTCTTCGTGTTCAGCGAGATGGAGACGACGTTGACCTTGGCGACGATCTGGTTGGTGGTGCTGTCGTAGATGGTCTGCGGCGTCGAGGTCGGGGGGGTGCTTCCGTCGTCGAACTCGAACACGGTGGCGGTTGCCACGCTGGCCGGCGGCACCCCGGTGGGTGCGCCCGAAGCGGTCAGCGAGTAACCCGTATTCGCCGTAAAGCCGGTTCCCGCGGCGTAGCTGCCGCCAAAGGTGGCGAAACCGCTTTGCGCCAGCATGATCGAGTCGCCGTTGGCGGGAGCAAACACCGAGGA
>DATAYA010000096.1:0-4473 GCA_036272815.1 Acetobacteraceae bacterium | reverse complement strand
CCGGCTCGACGCCTATCTCCAGGACGGCGAGCCGCTTCCCGACGAGACGGTGAACTACATCGCGAGCGTGGCGCCACGGCTGGGCGGTGGCCCGGCGATGAGCGGGCCGCTTTCGGCCTATGCGGATACCGGGTCCGGCATCCCGGTCGCAGTTGCCGCCGCCGCGCCGCCGCCGGCCGCCGTCGCGGCGGGGACGTGCGACGCCGATATCGCCTACGACCCGAGCCGGCCGTGCGCCGCCTACGTGGCTCCGGCGGCGCCGGTCGACGCAGCGCCGGTGCCGGCGGCCGAGCCGGTGGTCATGGCTGCCGCTGCATGCGATCCCGATGCCGCCTATGACCCGTCGCAGCCATGCCAGCCGGCGCCGGCCTCGGCCGCCGACGCGAACTCGGCGCCCGTGCAGGTGATCCAGGCCGCATCGGTGGTTCCGGCCGCCGCCGCGCCGCCGCCGCCGCTCGTGCTCTCGCTGCCGAGCCGTCGGTCGGGCGGCGCCCGGGGGTTCTGGGGCATCCAGGTCGGCGCGTTCCGCACCCTCGAGCTTGCGCGCCAGACGGCGGGCGGGGCGCGCACGTCGCTGCCGGACCTGCTGGGCAATGCGGCCGTGCGGATCGAGGCGACAACGCCGTTCGGATCGACGGTACTCTATCGGGCGCGGGTGGTCGGTGTGTCGGCGCAGACCGCAGCGGCGGCCTGCGCGCGGCTCCGGGGCGAGGGCGCCGGCTGCTTGGTGGTGGCGCCGGGGCCGATTTGAGGCCGCCGATTTGAGGCATCAGGGCACGGCCGCGTCGGCCGGCGCCTGGGCGACCGTCCCGAATGCCAGCTTGCCCGGATCGCCCGCCGCGCGCGGGTGCAGCAGCAGCGCCACGAGGCCGGTCCAGCCGGTCTGGTGCGAGGCGCCGACGCCGCGGCCGGTGTCGCCGTGGAAGTATTCGTGGAACAGCACGTAATCCCGGAAATGCGGGTCTGCCTGAAACTTCTCGTAGTCGCCGAACACCGGCCGGCGCCCGTCCGGACCGCGCAGGAACAGGCCGTTCACCCGCCGGCACAGCTCGTCCGCCACTTCGCGCAGGCTCATCATCGTGCCGGACCCGACCGGGCACTGCACCTGGAAATCGTCGCCGTAGTACCGTTGGAACTCGTAGAGGCTCTCGATCAGCATGAAGTTGACCGGCATCCATACCGGCCCGCGCCAGTTGGAGTTGCCGCCGAACAGGTTGGAGTCAGACTCGCCCGGCACATAGCCGATGCGATACGTCATCCCGCCGTGTTCCAACATGAACGGATGCGTCTCGTGGATTTTCGAGAGCGCGCGCACGCCGTGGTCGGAGAGGAACTCGCTTGGGTCGAGCATACGCGCGAGCAGGCATTTCGTGCGGTGACCGCGCAGCAGCGAGAGCAGAATGCTCTGGTTCATGCCCGGGAGCTGCCAGCGCGAGATCAGGTTCGCCAGATCGGGCCGGTGCTCGATGATCCAGCGCGCGCCGGCGGCAAAATTCGGAAGCCGATCGTCGATCTGCGATCCCAGGACGGCCACGGCGAACAGCGGGATCAGCCCCACCATCGAGCGCACGCGGAGCGGCAGGTGGTCGCCGTCCGGCAGGTTGAGCACGTCGTAGAAGAAGCTGTCCTGCTCATCCCAGAGGCCGATTCCGGTGCCGCCGATATTGCCCATCGCCTCGGCAATGTAGAGGAAATGCTCGAAGAACTTCACCGCCATCGGCTCGTAGGCGTGATCCGCCAGCGCCAGCTCGATCGCGATATGCAGCAGGTCGAGGGTGTACATCGCCATCCAGGCAGTGCCGTCCGACTGGTTGATCGTGCCGCCAGTCGGCAGCGGGTTCGAGCGATCGAAGATGCTGATATTGTCCAGGCCGAGAAAGCCGCCCTGGAAGATGTTGCGTCCGTCGGCATCCTTTCTGTTCACCCACCAGGTGAAGTTGAGCAGGAGCTTGTGAAACACCTGTTCGAGAAAGACGGTATCGGCGCGACCGGTGAGCGCGCGCTCCATCTGGTAGACCCGCCATGCGGCCCAGGCATGGACCGGCGGATCGACGTCGCCGAACGCCCATTCATAGGCGGGAAGCTGCCCGTTCGGATGCTGATACCAGGACCGCGTCAGCAGCAGCAATTGGTCCTTTGCGAAGTCGGGATCGATCAGCGCCAGCGTCACGCAATGGAAGGCGAGATCCCATGACGCATACCAGGGATATTCCCACGCATCCGGCATCAGCAGGATGTCGCCGTTGTGCAGATGCTGCCAGTCGGCGTTGCGGCCGGACTGGCGCTCGGGCGGCGGCGGCGGCTCGCCGGGGTCGCCGGCGAGCCAGATGCGGACGTCGTAGCCGTAATACTGCTTCGACCACAACATGCCCGCGAGCGCCTGACGCTGCACGAGCCGCTTGTCGGGGTCGGGCATGGCGCCCTGGAGCGCCGCGTAGAAGGCATCCGTCTCGCCCAGTCGCGTGGCCAGCACGGATGCGAAATCGGCAAAGGCGGCCGCGCGCGACGCGGTGGGGCGGAAGCGCAGGCGGACCGTCTGCGACCCTCCGGCCGGGATCGTAAGGATGATGTGGGCGGCGAATTTGCTGCCCTCGCCGGCGGGATTGACGGCGTCCGCGTGGCCACCGACGATGCAATCGTTGATGCCGTCCTTGAAGAACCCGACAGTGTCGATGCCAAACACACGGCGGCCATTGGTCTCGTTCTCGCAGAACAGCTTGACGTGCGCAGGCTCGATCGCGAGCGTCATCGGAGCCACGGAAGGGTGCTCGGCGGCGACGCTGCCATCCGGCTGCGTGCGCAGACGCGGGCGCGCCACACCAGGTTTCCAGGACCAGCGATTGCGCGCCCAGAGTTGCGGCAGCACGTGCAGGTTCGCGGCGTCGGGGCCGCGATTGTGGACCGAGACCTGCATCAGGATGTCGTCGGGCGCCGCCTTCGCATATTCCACCACGACATCAAAGTAGCGGTCCTCGTCGAAGACGCCGGTGTCGATCAGTTCGAATTCGCGATCATGCACGCCACGGCGGCGGTTCTCGGCGACCAGCCGATCGTAGGGGAAGGCCATCTGCGGATATTTGTAGAGCATCCGCATGTAGGCGTGGGTCGGAACACCGTCGAGGTAATAATAGAGTTCCTTGACGTCCTCGCCATGATTGCCTTCGGCGTTGGCCAGTCCGAACAGCCGTTCCTTGAGGATCGGGTCTCGCCCGTTCCAGAGGCCGAGCCCGAGGCACCAGTTGAGGTGCTCGTCGGCGAAACCCGCGAGCCCGTCCTCGCCCCATCGGTAGGCGCGGCTGCGCGCATGGTCGTGCGGCAGGTAGTCCCACGCGGTTCCGCCAGGGCTGTAGTCCTCGCGCACCGTGCCCCATTGCCGCTCGCTCAGATACGGGCCCCAGGCGCGCCACGCGGGATCGTCGCGACAGGCTTGCAGGCGGCGTCCTTCCTCGGTCGCGAGGATGCTCTCGGGAAGCCTGTCGTCGGGTGCGGTCGTCACGAAGCCTCCACCATCGCCTGTGCGCGCATCAGCTCGCCGAGCGACCACGCCTGGAACGGGCAGCCGCCAGGCGCGTGCGGCGCATCGCCGTCGGCGATTTCCGAGACGTGGCCGAGGCCGGCGCTGTCGAGATGCGCGAGCAGCGGCGCGATGAAGCGTTCTCGCGCCTCGGCCCTTGCCGCAGCGCTGTCACCGCGCACCCGCAGCCATGCCTCGACAAAAGGGCCCACCAGCCAGGGCCAGACCACGCCCTGGTGATAGGCTTCGTCGCGTGCCACTTGGCCACCCTGATAATGTCCCCGATAGTCCGGGTCGGCCGGGTCGAGCGAGCGCAGGCCGAGCGGTGTCGCGAGCCGCGCCTCGACCAGATCGACGACATTGCGGGCCGCGGCGCCGTCGAGCAACGGATACGGCAATCCGCCGACGGCCAGGATCTGGTTTGGCCGCAGCTTTGCGTCGGTGCGGCCGGGCACATGGTCGGCGTCGACGACATCGTAGAGGCCGCCCGCCGGATTCGGGAATCGCTTGAGGAAGCTGGCCCGCGCCTGCGCCGCGAGGGAGGCCCAGTGCGGGACACGCTGCGCACCGATGGTGAGCGCATTGATCCAGAGTGCCTGCACCTCGACCGGCTTGCCGATCCGCGGCGTCACGACGCGGTCGCCGATCTTGGCATCCATCCACGTGAGCTGCACGCCCGGCACCCCGGCGCGCAGCAGACCGTCGGTGTCGGCCGCTATGCCGAATCGTGTGCCGGCGGCGTAGCCGCGCAGGATCGCCTGCACGGCGTCTTCGAGTGCGCCGTCGCAGCGCGCGGTCTCGCCGGCCGCTTCGCGGTAGTCATGCACGGCGATAACGAACCAGAGCGACGCATCGACCGCGTTGTATTCTGGCGTAGCGCCGTCATCGGGGAACCGATTCGGCAGCATGCCCTCGCTGACCACGCCGGCCCAGGCGGCGAGAATCGCGGTCGCGGCATC
>DATAYA010000095.1:0-14320 GCA_036272815.1 Acetobacteraceae bacterium | reverse complement strand
CGGAAGCGCCGCGGCTGCCGTTCCGGCCGCAGGGCACCGGGCTGTGGGAAATCCCGATGACGGTGCTGCCGGTCGCCGGGCGGCCGCTGCCGTGGTCGGGCGGCGGATATTTCCGGCTGACCCCCTATGCGCTGTATCGGCGGGGGCTGGCGCGGATCGCGTCCGGCGGACAGCGGGCGGTCTTCTACCTGCATCCCTGGGAGGTCGATCCGGACCAGCCGCGGGTCGCGGGGGCGGGCGCCAAATCGCGGTTCCGGCACTACACCAATCTGGGCGCGACGGCGCGACGGCTCGACCGGCTGCTGCGCGATTTCGCGTGGGACCGCATGGACCGCGCGTTCGCCGATATTCTTGCGGTCGCCTGATGGGCCTGCTGTGCAGACCGCTCGACGATGCCGCGATCCCGGCCTGGGACCGCTTCGTGGACGCGCGGCCGGAGGCGACGTTCTTCCACCGCGCCGGCTGGCGCGCGGTGATCGAGCGCGCGTTCGGCCATCGCGCCCACTACACGTTCGCCGAGCGCGACGGTGCGATCGTGGGCGTGCTGCCGCTGGTGGACATGCGCACGCGGCTGTTCGGGCGGTCGCTGATATCGGCCCCGTTCTGCGTCTATGGCGGCCCGGTCGCGGCCGAGCCGGAGGCAATGGCGGCGCTGGAGGCGCACGCGGCGAGCCTGATGGACCGGATGGACGTGCCGGCGACGGAGTTCCGGTTCCTCCATGCGCCGGAGGGCAGCGGCTGGACCGAGCGGTCGGGCCTCTATGTCACCTTCCGCCGCGCCATCGCGGGCGATGACGAGGCCAACCTCAAGGCGATCCCGCGCAAGCAGCGGGCGATGGTACGCAAGGGGATCGAGAACGGGTTGCGCGCGGAGGTCTCGGGCCGGCTCGGCGCGCTGCACCGCGTCTATGCCGAGAGCGTGCGCAATCTCGGAACCCCGGTGTTTTCGCGCCGGTATTTCGCGTTGCTGCTGGAGGCGTTTCCGGACGCTTCCGATGTGCTCACCGTGTTCGACGGCGAGGCGCCGATCGCCGCGGTGATGAACTTCTATTTCCGCGACGAGGTGCTGCCCTATTACGGCGGCGGCACCGCGGCCGCGCGCGGCCGCGCCGGCAACGATTTCATGTACTGGGAGGTGATGCGGCACGCCGCCGCGCGCGGCTGCCGGCTGTTCGATTTCGGCCGCAGCAAGGAGGGAACGGGCGCGTTCTCATTCAAGAAGAACTGGGGCTTTCAGCCGACGCCGCTCGCCTACCGCTTCCGGCTGCGGCCGGGGACGGACCTGCCGGAGCGCAACCCGCTCAATCCGAAATACGCGCGCTTCATCGCCGCTTGGAAGCGGCTGCCGCTGCCGGTCGCGAACGCGATCGGGCCGCATCTGGTGCGCGGGCTCGGCTGATGCCCGACCTGCTTTTCCTCTGCCATCGCATTCCATACCCGCCGGACAAGGGCGACAAGATCCGCGCCTGGCCGATGCTGCAGCATCTGGCGCGCACGCATCGCGTCCATCTCGGCTGCTTCGTCGATGATCCGGCCGATCTCGTGCATGTGCCTGTGCTGCGCTCGGTCTGTGCCGACGTGATGGCCGTGCCGCTGTCGCCGCGGCTGCAGAAACTGCGGGCGCTGGCGCGGGCGCGGCCGGGGCGGCCGCTGACGCTCGACTATTTCCGCGATGCACGGCTGGCGGCGTGGGTGGACGAGGTCGCGGCCCGCACCAGGCCCGCGCGCGTGTTCGCCTTCTCGTCCAGCATGGCGCCCTATGCGCTGCGTGTCGCGGGGGCCACGCGCATCCTCGACATGGTGGATCTCGACAGCCAGAAATGGGTCGAGCAGGCACAGCGGGCGCGCGGACCGGCGCGGCTGGTGTGGGCGCGGGAAGGGCGGACGCTGCTCGCATTCGAGGCGCGGGCGGCGGCGGAATTCGACCGCACGCTGTTCTGCTCGGAGCCGGAATGGGCGCGGTTCGCGGCCCTCGCGCCCGATTGCCGGGCGCGGACGGCGTGGATCGAGAACGGCGTCGACCTCGAACGCTTCTCGCCGGCGCATGAGTTCGTCCGGCCCTTTCCCGACGCGGGACCGCGCATCGTCTTCACCGGGGCGATGGACTACTGGCCCAACATCGACGCGGTCGACTGGTTTGCGCGCAGCGTGCTGCCGCTCGTGCGCGCGCGCGTGCCGGACGCGGGGTTCGCGATCGTCGGCACCAATCCGGCGCCGGCGGTGCAGCGCCTCGCGCGGCTGCCGGGAGTTGCGGTGACCGGGCGGGTCGCCGACACGCGGCCCTATCTCGCCCACGCGGCGGTGGTCATCGCACCGCTGCGGGTCGCGCGCGGCATCCAGAACAAGGTGCTGGAGGCGATGGCGATGGCGCGCCCGGTGGTCGCCTCGCCGGCGGCGTTCGAGGGCGTGCGCGCGACGGCGGGAGAGGCGCTGCTGGTGGCCGAAGGCGAGGTGGCGATGGCGGCCTCCGTCGCCGCCGTGCTGGCGGGCGCCCATGCCGGGCTTGGCGGCGCGGCGCGGGCGGCGGTCGAGGCCGCCTATTCCTGGGACGCGACGATGCGAAAGCTCGATGCGGTGTGGCACGTTATTGACCGGCGGCCCGGCGACACGGCGCGGAAGGTTGCGTGATGAGCGGCGGAAGCATGGTGGCGCTGCGGGTCGGGCGGGCTTGGGCGCCGGCGCGGGTCGCGATTCCGGTGCTGGCCTTGGCGCTGGTGGCACTCGGGCTGCTGTTCGGCGCCGATGGGATGGCGGCGGTGCGGGTGTGGCTCGCCTCGACGGCCTACAACCACTGCTTCCTGGTGATCCCGATCGCGGCCTTTCTCGCCTATGAGCGGCGCGACCGGATGGCGGGAGTGCCGGTCCGGCCGTGGCCGTGGGCGGCGCTGCTGGTACTGCCGCTGGCGGCAGCCTGGCTCGTGGCGGAGCGGGTCGGCGTGATGGAGGGGCGGCAGCTCATCGCGATGGCGGTGGTGCAGGTGCTGTTCCTGGGCGTGCTGGGGCCGCGCCTCTGCCGGGTGCTGGCCGCACCGCTGCTGTATCTGTTTTTCCTGGTGCCGTTCGGCGGATTTCTCACCCCGGCGCTGCAGAGCTTCACCTCGCAATTCGTGACGCACGGGCTCGATCTGTTCGGCATCCCGAACTACACGGACGCCAACATGATCGAGATCCCGCAGGGCACGTTCTATGTCGCGGAAGCCTGCGCGGGCCTGCGCTTCCTGATCGCGGCGATCGCCTTCGGGGTGCTCTATGCGCTGGTGATCTATCGCAGCCCGGGGCGCCGGATCACCTTCGTCGCGGTCTCGCTGGTGGTGCCGGTGATCGCCAACGGGCTCCGTGCGCTCGGGATCGTCACCCTTGGAAACCTGATCGGCAGCGCGCGCGCGGCGGCGACGGATCATGTGCTGTACGGGTGGCTGTTCTTCTCGATCGTGCTGCTGCTGCTGATCCTGCTCGGGCTGCCGTTCCGTCAGGATGCGCCGGTGCGGCGGGTGCCGGTCGTGGCGGCGCCGGCGCCGCGGGTTGCGGCGGCGGGTGTCGCGGCGGCGGTCGTGGTGCTGGTCGCGGCGATCGGGCCGGCGGCCGCATCGGTGCTCGACCGCTCGGCCGGGGCGACGCCGGCGGTGCGGCTGGCGCTGGGCGGCGCGTGCCGCGAGGCGGCGCCGGGCCGGGATGCGCCAGGGCTGCTGGTCCGGACCATCGCGTGCGGCGGGCATCGTCTGACGGTGCGGGTCCAGGCGTTTCCGGCGCGCACCGATCCGGGGCGGATCGTCAGTGCCGAGAACCGGGTTTCGGCGCCGCTGGGGGCCGAGGACGTGATGACGCAGGGGCTCGCGGTCGCGGGCGCGGCGCCCGGCACATGGCGGATCGTGCGGAGCCAGATGCCGGACCGGACGGTCGCGGTCGCACTCTGGGTCGGCGGGCGTCCGAGCGGAACAGGGCTTGCGATGCGGCTGGGGCAGGCGCGGGCGAGCCTGCTGGGCGGAAGCGCGGCAGCACCCGTGCTTGCGACCGTGGAGCCCGCCGCGACCGACGCCGCCGCAGCGATGCAGGCATTGCGCGCGTTCTTCGAGGCCGAACCCGACGTGACCTCGGCCCTCTCGCGCGCAGCCCAGTGAAGCGGGCCAGTGAGGCGGGCCAGTGAAGCGGGCCGGTAAGGCGGGCCGTTAAGGCGGGCCGTCACACCCGCCTCACTCCGCGGCGACGGTCTCCTCGAAGCTCCAGTTCGCCGCGGACGCGCCCGCAAGCGCCTGCACCCTCGCTTCGTCCGCGGCCAGGTCCGCCGCCGGCCCGGCATGGACGATGGCGCCGTTGTCGAGCACATAGGCGAAATCGGCGACGTCGAGGCCCATGCGCGCGTTCTGCTCGACGAGCAGCACCGTCATCCCCTCGCGTCGCATCTCGTCGACGATACGGAACACCTCGCGCACGATCAGGGGGGCGAGGCCCTGGCTCGGCTCGTCGAGCACGAGCAGGCGCGGGTTGAGCAGCAGCGCGCGGCCGATGGAGAGCATCTCCTGCTCGCCGCCGGACAGCGCCCGACCCTTGTTGTGCCGGCGTTCCGTGAGGCGCGGGAACAGCGTGTAGATGCGCGGGATGGTCCAGGGTCCGGGGCGATCCAGCGGCACGCGGAGGTTTTCGTCCACGGTGAGGTTCGGGAAGATGCGCCGCCCCTCCGGCACATAGCCGACGCCGAGGCCGGCGACGCGGAACGGCGGCAGGCCGGTGGTGCGGCGGCCGAAGATGGTGATTTCGCCGGCGCGCGGCTGGGTCAGGCCCATGATGCTGCGCAAGGTCGTCGTCTTGCCCGCGCCGTTGCGGCCGAGCAGCGTGGTGACGCGGCCCTCCTCGACGGTGATGGAGACGCCGTGCAGGATATGGCTCTTGCCGTAGAAGGTGTTCAGCCCGACCGCTTCGAGCGCGTTCATGCCGCGGCTCCGAGATAGGCCGCCTGCACGGCGGGGTTCGCGGCGATATCAGCGGGCGGCCCCTCGGCGAGGAAGCGGCCCTGGTCGAGCACGGTGATGCGGTCGGCGAGCTGGAACACCACGCGCATGTCGTGCTCGATCAGCACGATCGTATAGCGGCTGTCGCGGTGCAGGCGGCGGATCAGGCCGGCGATCTGGTAGGTCTCCTGATCGCCCATGCCGGCCGTGGGTTCGTCGAGCAGCAGCAGCCGCGGCTTGAGTGCGAGCGCCATCGCGATCTCGGCGGCGCGCTGGTCGCCGTGCGCCATCTCGCCCACCATCCGGTCGGACTTGGTGGCGAGCCCGGCCAGCGCCACGACACGGCCGACCTCGCGGCGCACCGTCTCGGCCGCGTCCGCACCGAGCCAGGGGCGCAGCGCGAAGCCGGAGCCGACCTCGACGGCAATGCGGACGTTCTCGCGCACCGAGAGTTCGGGGAAGATTTCGGTGACCTGGAAGGTGCGGCCGATGCCGAGCTTGACGCGCTGCGCCGCGGTGAGTGCCGTGACGGGGCGGCCGTCGAAGGCGATCTCGCCCGTTGTCGGCGGGAAGAAGCCGGTGATGAGGTTGAAGAACGTGGTCTTTCCCGCGCCGTTGGGACCGATGATGGCGCGCAGCTCGCCGGCCGCGACCGTGAGCGAAACCTCGCGCACCGCGACCAGGTTGCCGAACGTCTTGGTGACGCCATGCACTTCCAGCATCGTGCTCATGCGGCACTCCGGCGGCGGAGCATGCCGAGCAGGCCGCGCGGGAAGAACAGCACCACGAGCACGAACAGCAGGCCGATGAAGCTCATCCAGTTCACCGTCATCGAGGAGATGTAGTCCTGCAGCACGACAAACACGGCGGCACCGACGAGCGGCCCCCAGAAGGTGCGCATCCCTCCCATCACCGCCATGATGACGAACTCGCCGGAGAGGCTGTAGTGCAGCGACATCGGGTCGGCGAAATTGTTGAGCAGCGCGTACATCGCGCCGGCCATCGCAGTGATGAAGCAGGAGATCGAGAATGACAGCCAGATGTGCCGCTCGACGGGGATGCCGAGGAAGCGGGCGCGGCGCTCGTTCTCGCGGATCGCGATCAGGGTGCGGCCGAACGGCGAGCGCAGCAGGAAGCCCATGATGCCGGTGCCGATCGCGAAGATCGCGGCGAGAAAGAAATAGAACAGGGTTGCGTTGTTGGCGATGTCGATGGTGAGCGGACCGAGATGGATCGGCGCGCGCATGAAGCCGCGCAGCCCGTCGTCGCCGCCGGTCAGGCTGTCCCAGCGGTAGGCGACGTAGTAGCAGATCTGGCCGAAGGCGATCGTGACCATCGCGAAATAGACGCCGCGGCGGCGGACGATCAGCAGCCCGAACAGCGTGCCGGCGATGCCGCCGAGCAGCGTCCCATCGATCATCGCCAGCGGGGTGGAGGCGGCCAGGAACTTCAGCGTGAGCCCGGCGCCGTAGGCGCCGAGGCCGAAATAGGCGGCGTGGCCGAAGCTCATCACGCCGGTGAAGCCGAGCAGGAAGTTGAGCGCCATCGCGGCGAGGCCCATCACCAGCACCCGGCCGGCGAGAGCGGTATAGCCGCCGAGATAGCCGATCCAGAACGGCGCCGTGAGCAGGGCGAGCCAGATCGCGATCAGCGGCAGCCAGTTGCGGTCGGCGCGGCGGCCGAGTGCGGCGTCTACCGCGGTCTCGCTCATGTCATCATCCCTTCCTCGCCGAACAGGCCGCGCGGCCGCACCAGCAGCACGATCGCCATGATCGCGTAGATCACCGCCTCGCTGGCGCTCGGGAAGAACACGGTGGTCAGCGCCGACGCGACGCCGATCAGGAGACCTCCAAACAGGGTACCGCTCAGAGAGCCGACGCCGCCCACGATGATGGCGATGAAGCTCGGCATCAGCAGGTCGTCGCCCATGTTCGGGTTCAGCCCGATCTGGCCGCCCGCCAGCACACCCGCGAGGCCGGCGAGGAAGATGCCGACCGCGAAATTGAGCGTCCGCAGCAGGCGGACGTTGACGCCCAGCGCCGCCACCGTGTCGAGATCGAGAATTCCGGCGCGGATGCGGACGCCGATGCTCGTGTAGCGCAGGAAGGCGAACAGGCCCGCGATCGCGACGATCACCACGGCCACCATGAAGATGCGGTAGCCGGTTATGAAGAAGAGATCGGCGCTGATCGGCTGCGCGAGCCAGCCGGGCACGGTGAGCGGCAGGCCTTGCGTGCCCCAGATGTAGCGGCAGAGGTCCTGGATGATGAAGGCGAGGCCGAAGGTGAGCAGCAGGCTGTAGACCGGATCGCGGTTGTAGACGCGGCGGATGATGAGGCGCTCCAGCACGAAGCCGATGGCCGCCGCCAGCAGCGGGGAGATCAGCAGCGCAACCCAGAAACCCGTGTATGGCACCAGCATGAAAGCGAAGTAACCGCCGAGGGCGACGAAGTTGCCGTGTGCGAAATTGATGACGTTGCTAAGGTTGAGGATCATCGACAGGCCGAGCGCCATCAGCACGTAAAAGGCGCCGATGATAAGCCCATTGCTGATGTTGTAGAGGATGAGCTGAAGCATCGGGAGATCCCTGGTGCTCGATCCCCCGCCCGGGCAACCGGACGGGGGAGGGCGGCGCGGTCAGGCGCTCGGGAAGCTCATGTGGCAGCCGGTCGAGGCGACCGTTCCGGCGGCCTGCTCGCCGGGAACCAGGTTGGCCACACTGAAGATGTCCGCCGGATCGCCCTTCGGCGGATGCACGTTGCCCACGAAGATGTTGGCCATCAGTTCATGGTCGCCCGGCCGATACGCGATGCTGCCCGGCTGCAGCGCCACCTCCGGCGGCAGCACCTCGCCTTCCAGGGCGCGCGCCATCTTGATCGCCTCGACGCTCTTCGCCTTCTCGGCGGCGATCTTGAAGGAATGCACGGCGACGAAGCCGAACCAGTGGCGCGCCGAGGGAGTGCGCTTGAACTGCGCGCGGATGCCGGAGACGAACTCCGCCACGTGCGGCACGCCGGGCTGGTTCCACCACCACTCCATGTCCCACCAGCCGGCCTGTGCCGCCGCCGGCACCGACAGCACCGATTCCAGCTCGAACAGCGCGCCGCCGAGCGCCATCTGCTTGTCCATCCCGAACTGGGTGAACTGTTTCATGCAGTCGATCTGGGCCAGGCCGCCCATGTTGTTGAGCAGCACGTTCGGCTTATAGGCGCGCGCCTTGATCAGGCTGGCGGAGAACTCGCTGGTGCTGATCGGCAGCATGTCGCCCGCGTATTCGCCGCCGGCCTTCTTGAGCTCGCGGACGAAGCCCGCCTGCAGCGTGTGGCCATAGGCGTAGTCGGGCGTTATAAAAAACCAGCGCTTGCCGAACTTGCTGATCAGCTCGCCCGAGACCGCGGCGGCATCCATCGTCGTGGTGTTGCAGATACGGAACACGTTCCACTTGCAGTCCTTGCCGGTGATCGGGTCGGTGTGGCCGCCGGGGACGATGTGGAAGACCTTCTTCTCGTTGGTGACCTGCGAGACGGCATAGGCGATGGCGGAGTTCACGTCCGCGAAGATCGCGTCGACCTTGTCGCGGTCGATCAGCTTGCGCGCCTTCTGCACGCCGGTGCCGACGTCGTTGGCGCTATCTTCCACCAGAAGCTGCACCTGCCGGCCCATGACGCCGCCCGACTTGTTGACCTCGGCGACGGTATATTGGGCACCCTCCACCTCGGACTGCGCCAGGCTGGCGAGAACGCCGGTCAGCGGGTTGATCATGCCGATCTTGAGCGGGACCTCGCCGCGCGCGGAAAGAATGAACGGCGCGGTGAGTTGCATGGCGCCGATCGCGGCGCCGCCGGCGAGCACGGCACGGCGACGCACGCCGGACGGGGCGTTTTCCTTGGACATCGCAAAACCTCCCTCGCGGCACGCTGCGGCGGCCGCCGTTTGTATTTTGTTCTCGGTCGGCGACGGACCTTTCTGTAGCGGGCAGGATTTGCTTTCCTGTCGCCCCATCTCGGCCGGTTCCGGCGCGTCAAGCGCGTGCACTCTATTCTGGCGTTCGCGGCGGCGTCCACTCGTTTTGATCGGCCGGTGGTAAGATTGCCGGTTTTTCAGACCTGCGATGCAGTGCAGCGAAATCCCGATCGGGTCGGCGCGGTGCCGCCCCGATCGGGGTTGTTGATTTCAGACCGCCTTTTTCAGATTGGGCGATGCCTTGAAGCGGACCGTCCTGCCGGCCTTGACCTTCACCGGCTCGCCGGTGCGCGGGTTCATCGCCTTGCGTGCCTTGGTCTTGCGCACCGAGAAGGTGCCGAAGCTCGGCAGGGTGAACCCGCCGTTCTTCTTCATCTCGCGCACGATCGCCTCGATCAGCTCACCCGCTGCGCGGTTGGCTGCCACTCCGGTGCATTCCGTCGAGTCCTGGATCACCTGGGCGATAAAGGCCTTACTCATTCCTAACGATTCTCCTTAAGGCGCGCACTTGCGGGTTGCCGAGGCGGCGCGCATTCCGTTGCGGGGCGCGGCTGTTTAGCGAGCTTGCCGAGAAAACGCCAGCACTTGTTTGCAGCAGCCGCAATTGCTTCGGCCGATGTGGCGTGGTTGCGGCTAGGCGCGGCGCGGGTGCCTGTGTATAGAATTGCGGCAAACGCCCTTTCGGCAGGGGTCACAGGAGGAAACGGCATGGATCACGCGTCGTCGCGGCTGTTCGTCACCCGACGCCAGGCCGTGCGCGGCGGCGCGGCGCTGGCCGTCGCACCGGCGCTCGCGATGCCGTTCGTGGGCGACGCAGAGGCGGCGGCACCGCTGAAGATCGGCATGGTGCTGGCCAAGACCGGCAGCCTCGTCGACCAGTCGGAATACCTCGCCGCCGGCACGGTCATGGCGCTGGAGGAGGCGAACAACACGGTCCTCGGCCGTCCCTGCCAGATCGTCTGGCTCGACGAGCCGACGCCGCAGGCTGCCCAGCAGAACATGCAGAAGTTGATCCAGGAGCAGCGGGTGATCGCGGTGATCGGCGGCGCGCTCAGCTCCGACGCGCTGGCAATGGAATCGGTCGCCGGTCGCCTGAAGATGCCCTTCGTCATCACCAACGCCGCCGCCCGCGAGATCACAGGCCGCGACTGCAACCGCTACACGTTCCGGCTGCAACCGGACGTGCCGGTGCAGGCCCGCGTGCTCTCGCCCTATTTGATGGGCTACGGCCGCAAGTGGTATTTCATCACCGCCAACTATGCTTTCGGTCAGGATATCCGCCGCACCTTCCAGGACCTGCTGAAAGCCGCCGGCGGCAGCGTGGTCGGCGACGACCAGGTGCCGCTCGGCACGCCCGACTACAGCAGCTTCATCCTCAAGATCCGCGAGGCCAAGCCCGACATGATCCTGGGCGGGATCGTCGGCGGTGATCTCTCGACCTTTCTCAAGCAATGGAACGAGCTCGGGATGAAGGGAAAGATCCCGTTCGCCGAGATCGCGATCGGCGATACCGACATCTGGGGCGTGGGGCCGGAGGCGGCCACGGGGATCTTCACCTCGATGTGGTGGTACAAGAACCCCGCCAACACACCGGAGGAGCAGAATTTCGCCGCCGCCTATCTCAAGAGGCACGGCAAGCCGGCGGCGGACAAGGCGTGGATGGGGTGGATCGGGATGCGCTCCCTGCTCGGCGGCATCGAGCTTGCGAAGTCGACCGCGCCGGCCGCGATCGTGCGCGGGCTCGAATCCTGGCGCACCAAGGTCGGCGATCTCGAAGTGGGATACCGGAAATTCGACCACCAGCTCGTGCTGCGCACGCTGGTGATCGAGACAAAACCGAAAATCACCGACAAGTGGGATTATTTCGACGTCAAGGCCGCATTGCCGAAAACCGCCGCCGAACTGCCCGCGGTGTTCGGCAGCGAGCAGGAGGTCGGCTGCCACATGGCTGCGATCTAGGGCGCCGATCTAGCGCCGCCGCGCCCCCATGCTCGACCTGCTGCTGAGCCAGGCGGCGAACGGGCTTGTGCTCGGCGTGCTCTACGTGCTGATCGCGGTCGGGCTCTCGATCATCTTCGGCTTGCTCGGCATCGTGAACTTCGCGCATGGCGCGTTCTTCGCGCTCGGCGCCTTCGTCGCACTCACGCTGGTCGAACGCTTCGGCTGGTGGGCGGCGATCGGCGCCCCCTTCATCGTCGGCGGCGTCGGGATGGTTGTGGAGCTGTCGCTGATCCGCCGCCTCTACAACCGCGAGCCGCTGATCGGGCTGATCCTGACCTTCGCACTGGCATTGCTGATCGAGGCGCTGATCCGCGTCATCTGGGGCAGTGCCATGCGCCCGTTCAGCCCGCCGACCCTGTTCTCCGGCTTCCTGATCTGGGGGCCGGTGCTGATCACGCGCTACCGGCTGTTCGTGCTTGCGGCAACCGTCGCGATCCTGCTCGGCCTGTGGGCGTTCTTCGCCTGGACGCCGTTCGGACGCATCCTGCGCGCGGGCGGGCGCGATGCGGAGATGGTGGGCCTGCTCGGCATCAATCTTCCCGCGGTGTTCACCTGGACGTTCGGCCTCGGCTGCGCGCTGGCGGGGGCGGCGGGGTTGCTCGCGGCACCGCTCTGGGCGGTCGATCCGTCGATGGCGTCGGATGCGGTCATGCCGGCCTTCGTCATCGTGACCATCGGCGGCCTCGGCAGCTATCCGGGCGCGATCATCGCGGGATTGCTGGTCGGCATCGTCACCGCACTGACGATCCAGTTCGCGCCGCAGGCATCCTCGGCGGCGATGTACGTGCTGATGGCGGTGGTGCTGCTGCTGCGGCCGCGCGGCCTGCTGGGCGAGCGGTGGGAGCGCTTCGAGTGAGCCTGCTGCGCCATCCGGTGCTCTGGGTGGCGGCGGTGCTCGTGGGCCTCACGCTGCTGTGGCGCGCGACCGGGCAGCCGGTGAGCCTGATTACCGAGATCGCGATCTACACGCTCTACGGCGCCGGCGTGAACCTGCTGGTGGGCTATACCGGACTGGTGCCGTTCGGCGCCTCGGTGTTTTTCGGCACCGCGGGATATGCGGCGGCGATCACCATGCTCGATGGAATCGGCGGCGAGTTTCTCGCGATCGGTTTCGCGGTGCTGTTCTCCGTCGTGCTCGCGTCCGTGATGGGCGCGCTGATCCTGCGCCGGCGCGGTCTCTATTTCTCGCTGCTGACGCTGGCATTCTCGCAGATCGGCTTCGAGATCGCCTACAAGTGGACGGCGCTCACCGGCGGCGAGAACGGCTTGCAGAACGTGCCGCGGCCGGCGTTCCCGGGCACGCTCTCCTATCACGCATTCGCGCTGGCGGCGGTGGTCGTGGGGATGTGGTTCCTCTGGCGGGTCGCGCACGCGCCGTTCGGGCGGCTGCTCGCGGCATTGCGCGACAACGAGCAGCGCGTCGCCTGCCTCGGCTACGATACCTATCGGGTCAAGCTCGCGGCGTTCGTGCTGATGGGTGCGGTGGTCGGCTTCGCGGGCGCGCTGCTCGCCTTCATGCTGCAAGGCATCTACGCCAACAATCTCGGCTGGGAACACGCCGGCGACGCGTTGCTGATGACGGTGCTCGGCGGCATCCACCAGTTCATGGGACCGCTCTGGGGCGCGATCGCGTTCATCCTGCTGCAGGACCGGCTGAGTGCGGTCACCGAGAACTGGTGGCTGCTGTTCGCGCCGATCATCATCGTCTTCGCGCTGGCCTCGCCGGAAGGATTGCAGGGCCTCGCGCAGCGGTTGCGGCGGCGCACCGGCTGGACGCTGACGCGGCCGGGCATCCCGGCGCGACCGGCGATGATCGCGCCATGGGATCGCGGCGGCCGCGCGCTCGATCCGGCGGTGCCGGTGCTGTCCGTGCACGGGCTGTCGAAGCGGTTCGGCTCGCTGGTGACGGCCAACGAAATAACGCTCGACGTGATGCCATGCCGGCTGCACAGCCTCATCGGCCCGAACGGCGCCGGCAAGACGACTTTCTTCAACATGCTGACCGGCCTGCTGCCGCCGAACGCCGGGGCCATCGCCTTCCTTGGGCGCGACATCACGCGGCTCAAGGCGCACGCGCGGGTGCGGCTCGGGCTCGGGCGGTCGTTCCAGATCCTGAGCGTGTTCCCCAACCTGACCGCCTTCGAGAATGTGCGCGTCGCGGTGCAGGCGCACCATCCGCGGCGCCTCGGCTTGCTGCTTGATGCCTATGCGATCACGGAGATCAACGCCCGCACATGGTCCTTGCTCGATGCCGTCGGTTTGACCGACCGGGCTGCCGAGGTCTGCGAAAACCTCTCGCATGGCGAGCAGCGGCTGCTGGAGATCGCGATCGCGCTCGGCACCAATGCGACGCTGCTGCTGCTGGACGAACCACTGGCCGGACTGTCCGAGGCCGACCGCGTCGTGGTCGGCGCGCTGATCCGGACGCTGGCCGACAGTCATGCCGTGCTGCTGATCGAGCACGACATCGATCGCGTGCTGGCGTTGTCGGACCGCATCACCGTGCTGCACCAGGGACGCGTGATCGCGGACGGCCGGCCCGCCGAGGTCGCCGCCAACCCCGACGTGATCGCGGCCTATCTGGGCACGCGCGAGGGCGCGAGCCTGCGTCCGTCACCGCCGCCGCCGACGGCGCGCGGCAAGCCGGTGCTGCAGCTCGAAGGCGTGCATGCGGGCTATGGCGGCAGTCAGGTGCTCGACGGGCTTGATCTCGTCGTGCATGCGGGCGAGGCGGTGGCGCTGCTCGGCCGCAACGGCGTCGGCAAGACGACGACGCTGCGCGCGATCACCGGCACCGTCGGGCTCGGCGCGGGACGGATCGTGCTCGATGGCGCCACGATCTCGGGCGTGCGGCCGTACGAGATAAACCGGCGCGGGGTGGCACTGGTGCCCGAGGGGCGGCGGCTGTTCCCGAACCTGACGGTCGCGGAAAACCTGCTTATCGCGACGCGGCCGGGCGGCGCCTCGCTCGACGAAATCCACGCGCTGTTCCCCCGTCTGCGCGTGCTGGCGCGCGCGCGGGCGGAGCGTCTGTCGGGCGGCGAGCGGCAGATGGTGGCGATCGCGCGCGCGCTGATGGCGCCGAGCCGGGTGATCCTTCTGGACGAGCCGTTCGAGGGCCTGGCACCCGCGGTCGTGCAGGAGGTGATGGACGCGCTGGTGCGGCTCCGCGGGCGGACCAGCATGGTGCTGGTCGAGCACCATGCGGAGCAGGTGCTGCCGATCGTCGACCGCGCCTATGTGCTGGTCAATGGGCGGATTGCATACGAGGGCGCGGCGCGGACGCTGGAGGAGGATGCGGCGTTGCAGGCGCGCCTGCTTGTGGTGGTGCATCCCGAACAGGCATTGGTGGCGTAGCGGGCCAGGGGCTCCGCCCCCTGGACCCCGCTGGGGCCGCGGCCCCAGGCCCG
>DATAYA010000094.1:0-2763 GCA_036272815.1 Acetobacteraceae bacterium | reverse complement strand
GCCGAGATACATCACCGCGACCCGGTGCGCCACATGCTCGACGACGCCGAGATCGTGCGAGATGAACACGTAGGCGAGGCCGAACTCCTCCTGCAAATCCAGCAGCAAGTTGAGGACCTGCGCCTGCACTGAGACATCGAGCGCCGAGACCGGCTCGTCGGCCACGATCAGCGACGGCCGCACCGAGAGCGCGCGCGCGATGCCGAGCCGCTGGCGCTGCCCGCCCGAGAACTCAAACGGAAAGCGGCCCGCCACGTCGCCGCGCAAACCCACCCGCGCGAGCAGCGAGGCGGCGTGCTCGCCCCGCTCCTTGGCGGACAGCACCTCGAAATTCTCCAGCGGCTCGGTGACGATCTGCGCTGCTGTCAGCCGCGGATTGAGCGAGGCGTAGGGGTCCTGGAACACCATCTGTGCGCGCTGCCGGCACGGCCGCATCGCGCGGGCGTCGAGGGACGTGACGTCGGTGCCGTCGATCATGATGCGCCCGCCGCTCGGCTCCAGCAACCGCAACACGAGTCGCGCGACGGTGGATTTGCCGCAGCCGGACTCGCCCACGAGGCACAGCGTCTCGCCGCGCGCCACGCTGAACGAGACGCCATCGACAGCGCGCAGCTGCGCGGTGCGCCGGTTCAGGAAGCCGCGCCGCACCGGGAAGCGTTTCTGCAAATCGCGGACGTCGAGTGCCGGTGACGTCACGCCACAAGTTCCTCCGCCCGCCAGCACGCGGCACGATGGCCGGCGGCGAGCGAGCGCATCGGCGGCGCCTCCTCCCGGCAGCGCGGCAGCGCGAACGCGCAGCGCGGCGCGAAGCTGCACCCGACGATCGGCTCGCGCAGGCTCGGCACCACGCCCGCGATCTCGGAGAGCCGCCGCCGTGGCCCCGATGCGCGGCGCGGCACCGACTGCATCAGTCCCCGCGTGTAGGGATGGGCGGGATGGTCGAACAGCATCAGCACGTCGGCCTCCTCCACCACGCGGCCGGCATACATCACCACCACCCTCTGGCAGGTCTGCGCAACAACGCCGAGATCATGCGTGATCAGCAGGACCGCCGCCCCCACGCGCGCCTTCAGCTCCAGCATGAGCCGCAAAATCTGCGCCTGGATGGTCACGTCGAGCGCCGTGGTCGGCTCGTCGGCGATCAGCAAGGCGGGCGAGCAGGCCAGCGCCATCGCGATCATCGCGCGCTGCCGCATGCCGCCCGAGAACTGGTGCGGATAGTCGTCGAGGCGCCGTGCCGGATCGGGAATGCGCACCAGCCGGAGCATCTCCTCGGCGCGCGCGCGGCCGGCGGCATGGCTCGCCCCGGTATGGATATGCACCGCCTCGGCGATCTGGCGGCCGATGGTGTGGACCGGGTTGAGGCTGGTCATCGGCTCCTGGAACACCATCGCGATCCGGTTGCCGCGCACCTGACGCATCCGCCGCTCCGGCAAACGCAGCAGGTCGGTGCCCTGGAACCGCACCGCACCGCCCACCGTGCGCCCGGCGCGGCGCGGCAGCAGGCGCATGATGGAAAGCGCGGTGACACTCTTGCCGCAGCCGGACTCGCCCACGATGCCGAGCGTCTCGCCGGCCGCGAGCGCGAAGCTCACGCCATCGACGGCGCGCGTGACGCCGTCCTCGGCAAAGAAATGCGTGCGCAGCTCGTCGACTTCGAGCAGCGGCTGGCCGGCCAAGTCTAGAGTCTCCGCGCCAGCCGCGGGTCGAGCAGGTCGCGCAACCCGTCGCCGAGCAGGTTGACCGCGAGCACGATCACGGCGAGCGCGATGCCCGGCGCGAAGATCGTCCATGGCGCCAATCCCAGGTAGAGCTGCGAACTCGCGATCATGTTGCCCCAGCTCGGGATTTCAGGCGGCACGCCGGCGCCGAGGAAGCTCAGGCCCGCTTCGGTCAGGATCGCCGAGGCGCATACGTATGTCGCCTGCACGATCACCGGCGCGATCGTGCTCGGCAGGATGTGGCGGCGCAGGATCTTCGCCGTGCGCGCCCCGCCCGCCCGCGCCGCCTCGACATAGGGCTGCTCGCGCGCGCCCAGCACGACCGAGCGCACCAGCCGCACCATGCGCGGGATCTCCGGGATCACGATGGCGACGATCACGATGCCGATGCCGCCATGGGTGAGCGACACCAGCGCGATCGCGAGCAGGATCGACGGGATCGACATCAGCCCATCCATCACCCGCATGATCGCGCCGTCGATGCGGCGGTTGTAGCCGGCAAGCAGTCCGATCAGCAGGCCGCCCACGACCGCGCCGACCGCGACCGCGAACCCGATCAGCAGCGAGACCCGCGCGCCGAACACGGTGCGTGCGAACACGTCGCGGCCGAGATTGTCAGTGCCGAACCAGAGCGCCGCCGATGGCGCCTCCAGCCGGCGTGATGGGTCCATTGACAACGGGTCGCCCGCGAACAGCGGCGCCAGGATCGCGAGCATCACCAGCACAGCGAGGATCGCGCCGCCCGCGCAGATCGTCGGGTGTCGGCGGAGGAAGCGGGGGAGCACAGGCGCGCGGCGCCGTCCCTCGACCTCGCTCGGGCGGACGGCCTCAGTGGTCGGGTCGGCGGGGCTTCGAGCCTGACTCACGACCTTATCCGCGGGTCGATCAGCGTATAGCTGAGGTCGACCGCCAGATTGATCAGCACGTAGGCGCCCGAGAACACCACCATCACGCCCTGGATGATCGGGTAGTCGCGGTTGGTGATGGCATCGACCGTCAGCCGGCCGACACCGGGGATGTTGAACACCGTCTCGGTGATGAC
>DATAYA010000093.1:0-26642 GCA_036272815.1 Acetobacteraceae bacterium | reverse complement strand
AGCCGGACGCGATCGCCCCGTGGCTGCAACAGTGCCCTGGGCCGGCCCCGGCTTTCCGAGGCCGGAAGCTCTCTCAGTCCGCTGCGTCGGCCCCGATCTGCGGCTTGTTGTGGGCCAGGCTCGCGAGCTTCTCTTCGACGTGCCGGCTGAACACATACTGCGCCGGCCGCTGTCCATCGAGCGGGATCTCCGGCGCCATCGGCCCCTCCACCCGCGCCCCGCGCAGCGCCACGCGGGCGGTCTTCAGCGGATGCTTCACGGCATCGACCACGGCGGTCGCCTCATAGCCGGAATGCACCATGCAATCGGCGCATTTCTCGTAGTTGCCGGTGCCATAGCTGTCCCAGTCGGTGCTCTCCATCAGCTCGGCGAAGGTCTTGGTGTAGCCCTCGCCCAGCAGGTAGCAGGGCTTCTGCCAGCCGAACACGTTGCGGGTCGGCTTGCCCCAGGGCGTGCAGCGGTAGCTCTCGTTGCCGGCCAGGAAGTTCATGAACAGCGGCGACTGCGTGAACCGCCAGCCCCGGCCGCCGCGCCGGCCGGGGTCGCGCGCCAGGATGTCGCGGAACAGCTGCTTGGTCTTCTGCCGCCCGAGGAAATGCGCCTGGTCGGGGGCCCGCTCATAGGCGTAGCCGGGCGAGGTCATGATCCCGTCCACGCCCATCGCCATCACCGCGTCGAAGAAGCGGGCGACGCGCTCGGGCTCGGCGCCGTCGAATAGGGTGCAGTTGATCGAGACCCGGAAGCCGGCCTCCTTGACGCGGCGGATCGCCGCTTCCGCCCGGTCGAACACGCCCTCCTGGCTCACCGCCGCATCATGCATCGCGCGGTCGCCGTCGAGATGCACGTCGAAGGAGAAATACGGGTGCGGCTTGAACAGATGAAGCTTCTTCTCCAGCAGCAGAGCATTGGTGCAGAGATAGACGAACTTCTTGCGCGCCAGGATGCCGGCGACGATCTGGCCGATCTCCTTGTGCAGCAGCGGCTCGCCGCCAGCGATCGCGACCACGGGGGAACCGCACTCGTCGACGGCGGCGAGGCTGTCCTCGACCGAGAGGCGCTGGTTCAGGATCGGCGCCGGGTAGTCGATCTTGCCGCAGCCCGCGCATGCGAGGTTGCAGCGGAACAGCGGCTCCAGCATCAGCACCAGCGGATAGCGCTTGCGGCCGATGACATGCTGGCGGACGACATAGGCACCGACGCGCAGCACCTGGCGCAGGGGGACGGACATGCGGAAACTCTCCTGCTTTTCAGGCCAAGGCCGATCAGGCCAGCTCGGCGGGAAACTTGAAGCGGACGTTCTCAGCGACGCCCGCGAGGGTGGAGACCTCGATCGGCCGGATCTGGCGCAGCCCTTCGATCACGCCCTGCACCAGCGTCTCCGGCGCCGAGGCGCCGGCCGTGACGCCCACGGAGGCAATGCTGCCGAACCACTCCGGCCGCAGCGCGCGCGCATCCTCGATCAGGTACGACGGCTTGCCCAGCTCCTCGCCGATCTCGCGCAGCCGGTTGGAATTGGAGCTGTTGCGGCTGCCGACGACGAGGATCATGTCCACCGCCTCGGCCAGCTCCCGCACCGCCTGCTGGCGGTTCTGGGTGGCGTAGCAGATGTCGCGGACGTCGGGGCCGATGATGCCCGGAAACCGCGCCTCCAGGGCCGCGATGATCCCGCGCGTATCGTCGACCGAGAGCGTCGTCTGGGTGACGTAGGAAAGCCGCGCCGGGTCCGCGACCACGAGCGCCGCCACATCCTCCACCGTCTGCACCAGATGCACGCGGCCGGGGATCTGGCCGATCGTGCCCTCGACCTCGGCGTGGCCGGCATGACCCACCAGCACCACCTCGCGCCCCTGCGCGGCATAGCGCCGGCCCTCGGCATGGACCTTGGCGACCAGCGGGCAGGTCGCGTCGATCACCGGAAGATCGCGGGACGCGGCCAGTTCCTCCACCCGGCGCGCGACGCCGTGGGCGCTGAATACCGTCATGGCGCCGGACGGCACCTCGTCGAGTTCGTCCACGAACACGGCGCCTCGGGCGCGCAGGTCCTCGACGACATGGCGGTTGTGGACGATCTCGTGGCGCACGTAGATCGGCGGGCCGAACTTGTCGAGCGCCCGCTCGACGATCTCGATTGCCCGTTCCACACCGGCACAGAAGCCGCGCGGCTGGGCCAGGACGACCCGTATCATGCCTCACCTCTCGCCTTGTTTGGGCACAACCCCTGGTGGCCGGCACGCCTCCGGGCGGAACCGTGGCGCGCCATCGCCGAGTCTGCCGGTCGGCATATGACATGCCGCACCCTGCCCGACAACGGCATCACCACCCAGGCGTTCCGGGTCAAGTCATGTGACCCCGGGGGGTGTGGCATTCCTGCACGACCCGTCCCGTCGCGATGAGGGAGCGCGCCGACCACCTCGTCGTCGAGCGCGGCCTCGCGGAGAGCCGGACGCGGGCGCAGTCGCTCATCCTCGCCGGCCGCGTGTTCAGCGGCGAGCGGCGGGTCGCGAAGGCGGGAGAGTTGCTGGCCGCCGACGCGCCGCTTGCACTCCGCGGCCAGGACCATCCCTGGGTCTCGCGCGGCGGCATCAAGCTGGCGCACGCGCTGGAGCACTTCGCGCTGTCGGCGGCCGGGCGGGTATGCCTCGATGTCGGCGCCTCCACCGGCGGCTTCACCGACGTGCTCCTCGCGAACGGGGCGGTGAGGGTCCATGCGGTTGATGTCGGGGCCGGCCAGCTCGCCTGGAAGCTGCGGACGGACCCGCGCGTGGTGGTGCACGAGCGCGTCAACGCCCGCCGCCTCGCGGCCGACACGATCGGCGAGCCGGTCGCCGCCCTCGTGTGCGACGCGAGCTTCATCGGCCTGACGACGCTGCTGCCGGCGCCGCTGGCGCTCTGCGCGCCCGGCGCCTGGGCGATCGCACTCATCAAGCCGCAATTCGAGGCCGGGCCGGCCTCGGTGGGCCGCGGCGGGATCGTGCGCGATCCGGCGGCGCACGAAGCCGTCTGCGCGCGGGTCGCCGCGTGGTGGGCCGCCCTGCCCGGCTGGACGGTCATGGGCCTGACGCCGAGCCCGATTAGCGGCCGGGACGGCAATCGCGAGTTCCTGATCGCGGCCCGCCTCGGTCGTCAGTTGGACGCGACGGGCGCCGGCGGCAGGTCGGCATCAGGCAGCGAATCGACGTCGTAAAGCACCTGCACGACCACGAACCAGGGATAGCGCGTGTCCAGCACGGTGCCGGCCTGGTCGGCCAGCTTGCCGTCGGCGGTGACCGGGACGTGCTTGAGCGTCACCGCGTCGTCGACATTGCCGCCGATGACACTGATCGCCCCCCGCGCCGGCGCCGGCACCGGCAGCGGGAACTGCCCGGCGGCCAGAGCCGGGGTGGGCGGCGCCGCCGCACCGGCCTGCAGTGCCACGACCATGTCGCAGTGCCCGGCACCGTCCGCCGGCAGTCTGTCGAAGGTGAGCGGGACGCCGCCGACCACGCCCTCGCAGATCAGGTCGCCCGGCATCGGCGCGTAATCGGTGAGCCGCTGGTCGCGCAGCGCATAGCCGCCGGTCAGCGCCGCGTTGATGTAACCGGAATGGTTGATCGAATAGGGAAACCGCGTGCCGGCGCCGGCGACGCGCATGACGTAGGAGATGAAGGCCGCGGACCAGGCGTAATTGCCGTCGATCGCGGGCGGGAACACCCCGCCTTCTGCATTGTGCTTGCCGGTCCATTGGGCCTCGCGCATCCCCGGCCACATCGCGGTCCACCAGTATTCGCCGACCCGCTCCCACAGGCCCGGCCAGCGTTCCGGCTTGACCCACGGCTCCGGCTCCGGCCGGTCCCTGGGATCGACATCGTCGATCGGCGCGCCGAATAGGCGCCATTCCCGCTCGGCGATCGCGACCGCCTCCTCGCGCGCGAACGGCTCAAACGGCTGCCGCGCGTAGATCGGGACATGGTCGTCCGGCACCGGCGCCTGAAGATTGCCGGCCGGCGGGCGGACAGCGGCGGCTGCGGCCCGCTTGGCGGGTCGTGCGGCGCAGCCGGCGATTGCAAGCGTGCCGAGCAGCACCAGGACGGGTCGTTTCATGCTCCGCATCGGATCGCATGTCGCGAGCACGGACTCAAGACGTTTCAAGCGTTGCGACCGGGCTGGTGACGTGGAACGCTGCGGCGGGTGGCAGGCTTCGGGGAGCGGCGCGGAAATGGCGGGCGGGTCTGCCGCCGATTCGGGCAGTGCGGACGAGACGCTCGGCGCCGCGCTCGATGATCTGGCGCGGCTGGCCTGCCATGCTTGCGGCGCCTCGGCCGCGGCGTTCGTGCTCGGCGCGGCGGACGCGGCGCGGGTCGCTTCCTGTTGCGGCTGCGGCGCCGAGGCGGTGCCGCGCGCGAGCACCTCCGGTTGCACCGCCATCCCCGGCCAGACGGGATTCCTCTGGCTGCGCGATCCGGCAGCACCTGAAGCGGCCGCCGCCGTCGCGGGCCAAGCCGGCGCACTGCTCGCGCTCGCCGCGGCGCAGGCGAGGGCGGCGCGCTATCGCGAGGCGTTCCAAGCCGCGGCGGTCGACCTCGTCCTGATCGGCGTCGAGCCGGACGGCGAATTTCGCTACGAGGACATGAACCGCGTCCACGCCCAGAACACCGGTCTCACCCGGGACCGCTTCATCGGCGGCGCGCCGGAGGACATCTTCCCCCCCGGCGTGGCCGCGGCGGCGCGCCGCACCTATGCCGCCGTCGCCGCGACCGGGCAGCCCGTGGAGTACGAACTGCCGGTGCAGTTCCCGGCCGGCGAGCGCATCCGCCGCTCGACGATGGTGCCGCTCCGCGACGCCTCGGGGCAGATCGCGCGCATCCTGCTGACCTCGATCGACCTCACCGAGATGCGGCGCACCGAGGCGCAGCTCCGGCAGGCGCAGAAAATGGAGAGCATGGGCCAGCTCACCGGCGGCCTCGCGCACGACTTCAACAATCTGCTGACCGCGGTGATCGGCAGCCTCGAATTGGCACATGGCACGATCGCCGACCCGAAGGCGCGGCGGCGAATCGAGATCGCGATGCGCGCCGCCCAGCGCGGCGGCGAGCTGACCCGCCAGCTCCTTGCCTTCGCCCGCCAGCAGCGGCTGGTGACGCAGCCGATCGACGTCAACGCCGTGCTGCGGGGCCTGGGCGAGCTGCTGCAGCGCACGCTCGGCGGCCTGATCGCGGTACAGTCCCGCCTCGCCGCCGATCTGTGGCCCGCCCTCGCGGATGCGACGCAGGTGGAGCACGCGGTGCTGAACCTGGCGCTGAACGCGCGCGATGCCATGCCGGAGGGCGGCCAGCTCCGCGTCGAGACCGGCAATGCCACGATCGCCGCCGGGGATTTCGACCGCCTGGCACAAGGCGACTACGTGCGGATTGCCGTCGCCGACACCGGCGCGGGGATGGCGGCCGACGTGCTGGACCGGGCGATGGAGCCGTTCTTCACCACCAAGGAGCCGGGCAAGGGCACCGGGCTCGGGCTCGCGCAGGTCTATGGGCTGATGCGCCAGCTCGGCGGCGCCGTCCGGCTGCGCAGCGCGCCCGGGGCGGGCACCACCGCCGAGCTGTTCCTTCCCCGCGCCACCGCGGCCGCGGCCGGCGCGGCCGCAGCGCCCGGCCCACGCGCTGCAGGTGAAAACGGCGGCAATCTGGTCATCGTCGACGACGAGCGGGATGTGCTGGAGATCGCCGCCGCGATGCTGACCGAGGCCGGCTATCGCGTCCGCGCCGCCAGCGGCGGGGCGGAGGCGCTGGCGATGCTGGCGGAGGCGCCGACCGACCTGCTCGTGCTCGATTTCGCAATGCCGGGCATGAGCGGCGCCGAACTCGCCCGACAGGTGCAAAGGCTGCACCCCGCGGTACGGCTGCTGTTCCTCACCGGGCACGCCGAGACGCTGCCGGGAAGCAGCCACGCCGTGCTTCGCAAGCCCTATACGCGGGCGGCGCTGCTGGCCGCTGTCGCCGCGACCCTGGCGGTCAGGCCGTGACCTGCACGCCTTTCCAGAACGCGATGCGGCCGGCGATCGAGGCGGCGGCCGGTTTCGGCTCCGGGTAGAACCAGGCCGCGTTCTCATTGCGCGCGCCGTCCACCTCCAGGCTGTAATAATGCGCGGTACCCTTCCACGGGCAGACGCTGGTATGCGGGCTGGGCCGCACCAGGTCGCGCCGCAGCGCCGATTCGGGAAAATAGGCGTTGCCCTCGACCGTGACGATGTCGTCGCTCTCGGCAAGGACTGTGTCGTGCCAGACCGCCTTCACTGCTCTGCTCCTTCGCGTTCCACGCCCAGGCATGTGGTGTGGCGCTCCGATTGTGCCTGTTCCTTACAGTCGCCCCTCTCGCAAGCGGGCGCGGGGACAGGGTAGAAGCGGTCATGGCCTTTTCGCTGTTCCTCGAGTTCCGACTGCCCGATGCGGCCGCTCCGCCGCCGGAGACGGTTGCGCGGGCGGCAGCGATCGCGGCCGCGACGCCGGGGCTGGAGCGTGCGATCCTCTACACGCCGGCCGCGGCAAGCGACCCGTACTTGGACGACGGGGCGCCGCCCGCTCTCGTCGCCGAGATCGCCTTCGCGGCACTCGCTCCGCTGGAGGCAGCGATGGCGCCGAAGGGCCACCTGCAAGCGCTCGCGCGCCTGCCCGCGCTGGCGATGGCGGAGGCGACGCAGCAGGCGATGCTGCGGCGGTCCTACCCGGTGCCCGATCCGGTGTTCCGCAGCCCGGAGGGCGTGCCGCCCGCCAGCTATCTGGTTGCCTACGAGGGCGCCGCGGACGACCCGGATGCGTGGCTCGCGCATTACGTGGCCCACCACCCGCCGATCATGGCGCGCTTTCCCGGCATCAGGCAGATCGAGATCTGCACCGCCTGCGACTGCATCAGCGCCCTGAAGCTGCCGCGCGCCCGCGCCCTGCAACGCAACAAGGTGGTGTTCGACAGCGCCGCCGCCCTTGACGCGGCTCTCAATTCGCCGGTCCGGCACGAGATGCGGGAGGACTTTCGCCGGTTCCCGCCGTTCCGTGGCCGCAACACGCATTTCGCGATGCACACGCACAGCGTCGGTGGCGCCTGATGCGCCTTGCGAGCTTTCTCGCGGATGGCACCGCGTGCTGGGGCGAGGTGCGCGGCGATCGCATCGTGCAGGCCGAGGGCGGCGACGCGACGCTGCTCGACTTCGTGCGCAGCGGGGCCGTGACACCGCCACCTGGGCGGGAGTGGGCGGCGTCCGACGTGCGTCTGCTGCCGCCGCTGGATGTGCCGGAGAAAATAATCTGCGTTGGCGTGAACTATCACGACCGGAACGCCGAATATCGCGACGGCAGCGCAGCCCCCGCGCGTCCGAGCCTGTTCTTCCGCACGCCAGGCTCGCTCGTCGGCCACGGGGCGCCGATCGAGCGGCCTCGCGTCTCGGCGCAACTCGACTACGAGGGCGAGATCGCGCTGATCGTCGGCCGTGGCGGCCGCCATATCGCCGAGGACGCGGCGCTTGACCACATCTTCGGTGCCACGCTCTGCAACGAGGGCAGCGTCCGCGACTGGATGCGGCACGGCAAGTTCAACGTGACACAGGGCAAGAACTTCGAACGCTCCGGCAGCATCGGCCCGTGGATCACGACGTCGGACGCCGTCGATCTCGCGCGCCCGCTGCACCTGACGACGCGCGTCAACGGCGAACTGCGCCAGGACGAGACGACGGCGCGGATGATTTTCTCCTTTGCCGCGCTGATCGCATATATCAGCATTTTCACCACGCTGCGTCCCGGCGACGTCATCGTCACCGGCACGCCGAGCGGCGCTGGCGCGCGCTCCGAGCCGCCGCGATGGCTGGTGGCGGGAGACGTGGTGGAGGTCGCGGTGCCCGAACTCGGCGTGCTGCGCAACACCGTGCGCGAGGAGACTTCGTGATGCCGGACGCTGGCGGCTTTTGCATCGTGCAGCCGGGCGAGAGCGAGAGCCACTGGCAGCCGGTGCCCGCGAACGGGCACGTCTCGGTGCTGCTGGCGCCGCATCTGGTCGCGATGGAGCACGCGCTCGCGATGGGCACGCAGACGGTCGCGCCGCACAGCCGGGTGCGCGAGCACGCGCACGACCGCAATGAGGAGGTGATCCACTGCCTCGCGGGCTGTGGGGTCGCGATCGTTGACGGCGAGCGCCATGAGATGCGGCCCGGCACGACGCTGTTCCTCGGCCGCAACCGGTGGCACAGCTTCGTCAACGAGAGCGACGCGGACCTCTCCTTCCTCTGGCTGCTGCTGCCGAACGGCCTGGAGGATTTCTTCGCCGCGATCGGCAAGCCCCGCCACGAAGGCGATGCGCCGCCGCCGAATTTCCCGCGCCCCGACGACGTGCTGGAGATCGAGCGGCGCACGGTTTTCGCGCCCCCGCGTTGAGACGCGTCGAAATCGCAGCACCTCTGCATCCAGCCGCGCGCATCGCGAGCGCGATCGGTTCGATGGCTTTCGTCGCAATCCATCGCGGGCGCCTGCTCGGCACCTGGGGCGATGCCGAGCGGCGCGTCGGCGTCGCCTCGGTGCGCAAGAGCCTGCTGTCTTCGCTGCTCGGCCGTGCCATCGCGCGTGGCGCGCTGCGCCTGTCGGACACGCTCGCGGAATACGGCATCGACGATGCGCCCGATCCGCTGACGCCGGAGGAGAAGCAGGCGACGCTCGCGGACCTGCTCGCTGCCCGCTCCGGCATCACGCATCCGGCCATCGACCAGGTGGGCTGGGCCGAGCGGCCGCCGCGCGGCAGCCTGCGGCCCGGCGAGCGGTTCCTCTACAACAACTGGGATTTCAACGCGCTCGGCGTCATCTATGAACGCGCGACCGGCACCCGCATCGGGCCCGCGTTCGCGCGCGAGATCGCGGCCCCCACGGGGATGCAGGATTTCGCGCCGGAGGACGTGACCTACACATCCGGCCCGGTCTCGACCATCGCCGCCTACAAGTTCCGCGCCTCCGCCCGCGACCTCGCCCGCTTCGGCCTGCTGCATCTGCGCGGCGGGGTCTGGCGCGGCGCGCAGATCGTGCCGGCCTGGTGGGTGCGGCTGGCGACGCGCCCGCATTCGCGGCTGCCGGGCGGGCTCGGCTACGGGCTGCAATGGTGGACCGGATCGGGGCGCGCCTTCTCGCCGCGCGTGGCGTTGCGCGGCGCCTCGTTCTGGGCGTCGGGCACCGGCGGGCAGCAGGTCTTCGTGCTCCCTTGGTGCGACCTCGTGCTGGTGCACCTGGTCGCGGACACGGTGCAGGGCATCGAGGGCGACGGCGTCGCGCGCCTGCTCGCCGCGGTGCTGGACGGGATCGGCGCGTGAGCAGCCCCGCGACGCTCGCCTGGAAGGTGGCGGGCGCGCCCGCCGCCCTGCGGGCGCCGCGCCGGCGGCGGGACCGGCGGCTCGGGCCGATGCTGGTCGGCTCGGTGCTGCTGCATCTGGCACTGCTGGCCGCGATCATCGTGCTGGCGCAGCGCGCGCCGCCGCCGATCGAGAACCCGCCGGCGAACGGCTTCCAGCTTGTCTTCGCGCCGGCGCACGCAGGCGCCTCACGCGCGCCGGTGCCCTCGCGCCGGCAGTCCAATGTCGTCCCGTCCGTGCCGCGCTCAGCCACGCCGCCGCCGAAACCGCTGCCTGTCTTCGCGCCGGCGCCGCCCGTGCCCGTGCCACCCCCCCGGCCAGCGCCCGCCCCGGCGCCGCCCCCCGTTCCCCGGCCGCCACCGCCGCCCGCGCCGCCACCCTCGGTCAGCCTCACCGTCCCGCCGCCGACGGCGGCCACATTCGCGCTGCCCGCGCCGGTCCCGCTGCCGAGACCGCCGCCACCATTGCCGGCACCGCCGCCGCCCGCGCCGAGGCCCGTCGCGCGGGCACCCGCTCGCAACCCGTTCGCAGCGCCGATGCAGCTTTCCTTCGGCGGCCCAGTGCGGCGCGGGCCGCTCGATCTCTCGGCGGGGCGCTTCAGCCGCGCGCTCGCGGCGATGCAGGAAGGGACCGACGTGCAGTCCGACGACGTCGGCGCCGGCTGGCTCAACGCCCTGAGCGCCTGGCTGCACGAGCACGGCTATTACCCGCAGGCCGCCGCCAACCAGGGCCAGCAGGGCACGGTGCGGGTGCGCTTCGTGGTGCGGCAGGACGGGACGGTGCTCTCCGTCGTGCTGGTCACCCCTTCGGGCTCGCCGATCCTCAACATGGCGCCGCCCGCCTGGCTGCGCGGCGCGCGCCTGCCCAGCCTGCCGGCCGGCACCAGGAACGGGCAGGCGACGGTCCTGCTGACCGTGCGTTTCATCCTGATCGAAGAGTGAACGAAGGAGCTGTCATGGCCGCTTTGCCCCGCACGAAATTCGGCCGCACCCCGGACGGGACCGAGGCGACGCTGCATACGCTGCGCAACGATCTCCTGCATGTCTGCATCACCGATTTCGGCGGCCGCATGGTCTCGATCGCCGCCCCCGACCGGAAGCGCGCCTTTGCCCACGTGCTGCTCGGCTTCGACGACGTGGGCAGCTTCGCCACCGCCGGCGGCTCGTTCGGCGCTCTCCTCGGCCGCACTGCGAACCGCATCGCGGGCGCGTCCTTCACGCTCGACGGGCAGACGTACCGGCTCGTCGCCAACGAGGGCGACGCGACGCTGCACGGCGGCAAGCCCGGCTTCGAAAACCTGTTCTGGCAGGTCGCGGACTCGCAGGACGGCGCACGGCCGACGCTGGTGCTCGCGCACACCAGCCCCGACGGCGACCAGGGCTTCCCCGGCACGCTCCAGGCGCGCGCGACCTACACGCTCGACGGCGACACGCTGACGCTCACGCTGGAGGCCACGACCGACAAGCCGACGATCGTGAACCTGAGCGCGCACCCTTACTTCAACCTCGCCGGCGTCGAGCAGAGCGACGTGCTTGGCCACGAGGCGATGATCGCGTCCGACGCCATCCTGCCGACCGATGCCAGGCAGATCCCGACCGGCGAAGTGCGCGACGTCTCCGGCACCGTCTTCGATTTTCGCAAGCCGACGCCGCTCGGCGCCCGCATCCGGCAGGCGGACGAGCAGCTGCTGCACGGCCTTGGCTATGACTGCTGCTTCGTGCTGCAAGGCGGCGATGCCGGACGGCCACGCCTCGCGATCCGGCTGCGCGAGCCGCGTAGCGGCCGGGTGCTGGAGGTGCTGACGACGCAGCGCGGATTGCAGGTCTATACCGGCAACAAGCTGAACGGCTCGATCATCGGACGGGGCGGGATCGCCTATCGCCAGTCGGCCGGCCTCGCCCTGGAGGGACAGGGTTTTCCGGACGCGCCGCACCACCCGGATTTCCCCTCGATCGTGCTGCGGCCGGGCGAGACCTATCGCGAGGTGATCGCCTACCGCTTCACGACCGACTGACCTCCGCGAGGATGCGCTTGACGGTGCCATAGCCGAGCCGCGCATAGGTCAGCGGATTTGCGCGCGCCGGGTCTTGCTCCGCCTCGACGACGACCCAGCCGGAATAATCGCCCAGCGCCGAGAACACGCCGGCGAAATCGAGGTCGCCGTCGCCCGGCACGGTATAGACGCCCTCGACCACGGCTTGCAGAAAACTCCAGTCCGCGGCATCCGCCCGCCGGCGCACGGCAACGCGGACATCCTTGGCATGGACATGCGCGATCCGGTCGCGGTGGCGCAGCGCAAGGGCCGCCGGATCGACGCCGCCCCAGCTCGCGTGGCCGGTGTCCAGCAGCAGATGCACCGATGGGCCCGTGGAGGACATCAGGGCTGCAATGTCGGCCCCGCTCTGCACGATCGTCCCCATGTGGTGATGATAGGCGAGCCGCACCCCCTCGGCCGCCGTGGCGTCCGCAAGTGCCGTGAGCCGCGCGCCGAAGCCCGGCCATTCGTGATCCGCCAGCACCGGGCGCTGCGACAGCGGCTCGTAGCGGTCGCCGTGGATCGCGCCCGTCGTTTCGGCGAACACCAGCACGTCGCATCCCATCGACTTCAGCAGGTCGAGATGCGGTCGCATGTGCAGCAGTTCGGCCGCCGCGTCGCGCTGCAGCAGCGCGCCGGAATACCAGCCGGAGACGCAGGCCAGACCATGCGGCGCCAGGGCGGCTCTCAGCGCCTCGGCCTCGCGCGGAAACTTGTGGCCGAGTTCCATGCCTTCGAACCCGACCTCCGCCGCCTCGGCGAGGCAGGTCTCGAGCGATGTCTCGCCGCCGAGTTCGGGCATGTCGTCGTTGGACCAGCCGATCGGGTTGGCGCCGATGCGGATCGTCATTCTCCTGTTCCCTTCAGCATCTCCTCATAGCGCGCGCGTGCGGCGCGCACCTCCGCGCGGCCCGAGACGGCCGGCACCGCGACATCCCACCAATGGCCGCCGGCTTCGGTCGAGGCACGCGGATCGGTCTCGATCACCACGACATGCGTACGCTCGCTCGCCCGCGCCCGCGCCAGCGCCGCGTCGAGGTCCGCGGTCCCCGCAGCTCGCTCGGCGATCGCGCCGAGGCTCCGCGCATGGGCCACGAGATCGACGCCATGCGGCACGAGATTGCCAAACCCCTCGCCGCCGGTCGCGCGTTGCAGCCGGTCGATGCAGCCGAAGCCGCCATTGTCGAGCAGCACGACGATCAGCTTGCGGCCCATCGCGACCGAGGTCGCCAGCTCCGAATTGAGCATCAGGTACGAGCCGTCGCCCACCATCACGATGACGGTGCGATCCGGCTGCGCCAGCTTGACGCCGAGGCCGCCGGCGATCTCGTACCCCATGCAGGAATAGCCGTATTCGAGATGGTAGCGGCCTGGAGCACCCGCCCGCCACAGCTTGTGCAGCTCCCCCGGCAGGCCGCCGGCGGCGCACACGACGATGTCGGTAGGCTCCGCCGCGCGCTGCACGGCGCCGATCACCTGCGCATCGCTCGGCAGCGGCGCGTTGGATGGCGCCATTGCCGCGTCGGCCTGCGTGCGCCACGCCGCGATCGCGCGCGCAGCCTGCGCGGTCCAGTCCGGAGGCGCGGTCCAGTCGGCCAGCGCCGCATCCAGCGCCGCGAGCCCGGCGCGCGCGTCCGCGACCAGCGGCTGCGCCGCGTGCTTCGCCGCATCGAAGGAAGCGACGTTCAGCGCCACGATCCGCGCGCGCGGGAACAGGGTGCGCGAGCCGGTGATGAAGTCGGCAAGCCTCGTGCCGATCGCGAGGACGACATCGGCCTCCGCCGCCCGCGTGTTCGCCGCCGCGGTGCCGGTGACGCCGATCGCACCCAGATTGCAGGGATGCGCGGCCGGAAGAGACGACTTGCCGGCCTGCGTCTCCGCCGCCGGCAGCCCGTGCGCCGCGCAGAAGGCGGCGAGCGCCTCCTCGGCCTCCGCATAGAGCACGCCGCCACCGGCGATCACCAGCGGCCGCCGCGCGGCACGCAACAGCTTCGCCGCCGCAGCCAGTTCGGAGGGATCGGGCGGCGGGCGTCGCGGGCGCCAGATGTGCGGCTCGAACATGTGTTCGGGATAGGCGAACGCCTCCGTCTGCACATCCTGGCAAAGCGCCAGCGTCACCGGCCCGCAGCCAGCGGGATCGGTCAGCACCGCGAACGCCCGCTCCAGCGCCGGGATGAGCTGCTCGGGGCGGGTGATGCGGTCGAAATGGCGAGACACGGGACGCAGGCAGTCGTTGGCGGTCGCGGTCGCGTCCGAAAAATCCTCGACCTGCTGCAGCACCGGGTCGGGGCGGCGGCTCGCGAATACGTCGCCGGGCAGCAGCAACAGCGGCAGGCGATTGACATGCGCCACCGCCGCCGCGGTGACGAGGTTGGTCGCACCCGGCCCGATCGACGTCGTGCAGGCCATCATCCGCCGCCGCCGGCTTGCCTTCGCGAACGCGACCGCGGCATGTCCCATCGCCTGCTCGTTATGGGCGCGGAAGGTGGGCAGCTCGGCGCGCGCCTCCGCCAGCGCCTCGCCGAGACCGGCGACATTGCCGTGGCCGAAGATCGCCCACACGCCGCCGAACAGCGGCACCGTCGCGCCGCCGAATTCCGTGCGTTGCGCCGCCAGCGCCCGCACCAGCGCCTGCGTCATCGTCAGAAGCCGCGTCTGCATCGCGGCACCTAGCGCCCCGCGGCCCGGCGGGGCAAGCTGTTCTGGGGGTGGGCCGCGCCAAGGCGAGGGAGACAGCGTGAGCGGACGTGACGCGACCGTCGCCGGTGCGATACCGGCACCGCCGGCAGGATCCGCGCCACTCAGCCGCCGCCGGCGCTGGCTGCGGCGCTACGGGCTTGCCTCCGCCGGCGCCGTCGTCATCCTGGCCTGGACGCTGGCCGCGATCCTCGCACCCTGGGTGACCCCTTATCCGCCCAATGTCGTCAACGTCGCCGGGCGGCTGCTGCCGCCCTCGGCCGTGCACTGGCTTGGCACCGACGCGCTCGGCCGGGACGTGTTCAGCCGGGTGATTTTCGGGGCGCGCATCTCGCTCGCGGTCGGCTTCGTGGTCGTGCTGGTCGGCGGCCTGTTCGGCACCGTGCTCGGCGCCATCGCCGCCTACGCGCGCGGCTTCGTCGAGGAGGCGCTGATGCGCCTGACCGATCTCGTGTTCTGCTTCCCGCCGATCATCCTGGCGATGGCGATCGCGGCGGCACTCGGCATCGGCACGCGCAACACGGTGATCGCGATGCTGGTGGTGTGGTGGCCAAAATTCGCCCGTCTCGCCCGCAGCCTGGTGATCGGGCAACGGTCGCAGGAGTACGTGGAGGCCGCGCAGTCGGTCGGCTTCGGCCCGTCCCACATCCTGTTCCGCCAGATCATCCCGAACGCGGTCGGGCCGCTGATCGTGCTGGTGACGCTCGATCTCGGCAACGCCATCCTGGTGTTCGCCGGCCTCGCCTTTCTCGGCCTGGGCGTGGTGCCGCCGACGCCGGAATGGGGCTCGATGGTCGCCGACGGGCGCGAGCTGGTCGGGCAGTGGTGGGTCGCGACCTTCCCGGGCCTCGCGATCCTGACCGTCGTCGTCGGCTTCAACTTCGTCGGCGACGGCATCCGCGACTGGCTCGATCCGCATGCGCGACGACGCTGAGCCGCTGCTCGCGGTCGAAGGGCTGCGCACCTGGTTCTACACCGATGCCGGCATCGTCCGCGCCGTCGACGGCGTCGATTTCAAGCTCGACCGCGGCGAGACGCTCGGCATCGTGGGCGAGAGCGGCTCGGGCAAGAGCGTCACCGCGCGTTCCATCATCCGGCTGCTCGACGAGCCGGCGCGGATCGTGGGCGGCCGCATCCGCTTCCGCGGCCGCGACCTCGCGATGCTGGCCGAGAGCGCATTGCGGCAGGTACGCGGGGCCGAGATCGCGATGGTCTTCCAGGACCCGATGACCTCGCTCAACCCGGTGCTGCGCATCGCCCGCCAGATCAGCGAGACGATGACGGCGCACGGCCGCCTCGCGCCCAAGCCGGCACGGGTGCGCGCGATCCAGCTCCTGCGGCGGATGGGGGTCGCGACGCCCGAGCGTGCGGTGCGCGCCTATCCGCACCAGTTCTCGGGCGGGATGCGCCAGCGGGTGATGCTGGCGATGGGGTTCGCCAACGAGCCGGCGCTGCTGATCGCCGACGAGCCGACCACGGCGCTGGACGTGACCATCCAGGCACAGATCCTTGGCCTCCTGCGCGAACTCAACGAGGGCCTCGGCACCTCGGTCATCCTCATCAGCCACGACCTCGGCGTGATCGCGGGCGTCTGCTCGCGCGTGCTGGTGATGTATGCGGGCGAGGTGGTGGAGGAGGGCACGCCGGCAGCCCTGCTCTCCGACCCGCGGCATCCGTACACCTGGGCACTGCTGCACGCCGCCCCCCGGATCGAGGCGCCGCGCACCGCCGACCGGCGCCTGGTGACGATCGAGGGCCAGCCGCCCGACCCGCGCGCCTGGCCGGAAGGCTGCCGCTTCCGCGCCCGCTGCCCCTTCGCGGTCGAGGCGTGCGCCGCGCATCCGGCGCTGCTGCCGGTGGGACCGGGCCGGCTCGCGCGCTGCTGGGTGACGCAGGCGGGCGAAAAACTGCCGGCGCCGCGCGCGGCCGTTCATGTCGCCGCCGCTAGCACCGCGACCGCGACCGGGGCCGCACCGCTGCTCAGCCTGCGCGGCGTGACGAAGCATTTTCTTCTCCCCCGCGAAGGGCTGTTCGCGAAGCCGCCGGTGCTGCGCGCGCTGGACGGCGTTGATCTCGACATCGCGCGCGGTGAGACGGTCGGGTTGGTGGGCGAGTCCGGCTGCGGGAAAAGTACGTTGGCGCGGCTGGTGATGCGGCTGCACGAGCCGACCGCCGGGCGCATCGTCTTCGACGGTCACGACATCAGCCACGCCAGCCCGGCCACGATCCGGCCGCTGCGGCGGCGGATGCAGATGATCTTCCAGGACCCGTACGGCTCGCTCAATCCGCGCATGGACGTGGGCACGATCCTGGCCGGACCGCTGCGGCTGCACGGGATCGTCTCGGGCGACGCGGCAGCACGCGTGCGCGTGCGCGAATTGCTCGACATCGTGGGCCTGCCGGCGTCGGCCGCCGCGCGCTTCCCGCACGAGTTCTCCGGCGGCCAGCGGCAGCGCATCTCGATCGCGCGCGCGCTGGCGCTCAGCCCGGAACTGGTGGTGGCGGACGAGCCAATCTCGGCGCTCGACGTCAACATCCAGGCGCAGATCATCAACCTGATGATCGGCTTGCAGGAGCGGCTCGGGCTCACCTACCTCTTCATCGCGCACGACCTCGCGGTGGTGCGGCACATCTCGGACCGGATTGTTGTTCTGTATCTCGGCCGCGTTATGGAGAGCGCACCGGCGGAGGTGCTGTTCGCGCGCCCGCTGCATCCCTATACGCGAAGCCTGATCGCCGCGATCCCGAGCCTCGATGCCACTGCCGCACCGGTGCGGGCCGAGGCGCGCGGCGAGCCGTCGAGCGCCGCCGCGGCCCCCGGCGGCTGCCGCTTCAGCCCGCGCTGCCCGATGGCGCGCGACCGCTGCCGCGAGGTTGAGCCGGAACTGGTCGCGGCCGACACGGATCACCGCGTCGCCTGCCATTTCGCGCTCGTATGACGGGTTTCACGAGCCAGGATGGGTCAACGAAGAGCTGCACCCGCGTCTGATGACGCGCGCATGACACAACAACCGATGGAAGCTGCCTGATTTGAGCCGGACGATCGCGTTGGTCTTCGCAAGCCTTGCCGCAGTGGCGAGCACCGGAATCGCTGCGCGGTCTCAGCCGACGACGATGCCAGATGGATCGGCGCGCCAATACTGGGCCGTTTGGCGGCGAACCTCATCGGGTTGCATGGTCCGGATATACGGCGCCCGGTCGGATGAGCTGGTGTCCTGGGCCGTTTCGATGGCGAGATCCACGACTTCAAGCGCAACGGTCCCGGCATCTACGAACAGGGGTGCTTACCCGCTCCGACGGAACCCGATACGACGGGGTATGAAGGCAAGGCTGCTTCTCGCAGGGCACGAAGCATGCGGCCCTGTTCGTTCCGAATTCCGCTTGCCGGTGAGTCGATCGTCGAGGCTGGAAAATAGTCTTCGATGACATCGAGCGCACATATGACCGCAGCAGACCGAGAGGTGCGCAAAATGCGCGACGGTGCCGTATCCGTTCCTCCGGCCGAGCGCACGCTGCCGCGTATGCTGGCTCGCCGCGCGGACGCCGATCCCGACCGGCCGCTCGTCGCCTTCGGGGATGTGCGCTGGACGCTGACGGACACGCGCACGATCGCCGCCGGCATGGGCTCCGTGCTGCGCGGCGCCGGCGTCGCACGCGGCGAACGCGTCGCGATCCTGTGCGGCAACCGGCCGGAGTTCTTGCGCGTGTTCCTCGGCTGCGCCTGGATCGGCGCGATCGCGGTGCCGATCAACGCCGCCTCGCGCGGGAAGCAGCTCGCACACATTCTCGCGGATTGCGGCGCGCGGCTGCTCGCGGTCGACGCGGCCCTCGCCCCGGCGCTGGCGACGGTCGAGGACGCGCACGCGGTGCGGCAGGTCTGGCTGATCGGCGGCGAGGCGGACGTGCCGGCGGGCTTCGGCGCGGTCACCCTCCTGCCCCCGGCCGGCGACGCGGCCATGCCGGAAGCGGTTCAGCCGGGCGATCCGGTCGCGGTCCTCTACACGTCCGGGACCACCGGCCCGTCCAAGGGCGTGCTCTGTCCGCACGCGCAATATTTCTGGTGGGCCGCCAACACCGCACGACTGCTCGGGATCACCGCCGAGGATCGGCTGCTGACCACCCTGCCGCTGTTCCACACCAACGCGCTCAACACGTTCTACCAGGCGCTGCTGACCGGTGCGCCGCTTGCAGTCGAGCCGCGCTTCTCCGCCTCCGGCTTCGCGCCCGCGCTGGCCCGTGCCGACGCCACCGTCACCTTCCTGCTCGGTGCGATGGTGCCGATCCTGCTGTCGCGGCCGCCCTCGCCCGCGGACCGCGGCCACCGCGTGCGGATAGCACTGGCGCCCGGCGTGCCGGCGCGCTTCCACAGCCCCTTCACCGAGCGGTTCGGGATCGGGTTGCTCGACGGCTACGGCTCGACGGAAACCAATTTCGCGCTCGGCTGCCCGATCGATCAGCAACGTCCGGGGTTGATGGGACCGGCGTTCGACGGCTTTGAGGCGATGGTGGCGGACGACCACGACAATGCGCTCCCCGACGGCGTGCCCGGCGAACTGCTGCTGCGGGCGCGCGAGCCCTTCGCCTTCGCGAGCGGCTATCTCGGCCGGCCGGAGCAGACGGTGGCCGCGTGGCGCAATCTCTGGTTCCACACCGGCGACCGCGTCGTCCGCGAGGCCGACGGCTTCTATCGCTTCGTCGACCGCATCAAGGACGCGATCCGCCGCCGCGGCGAGAACGTCTCCGCCTTCGAGGTCGAGCAGGTGCTGCTCGCGCATCCCGACGTGGCGAACGCCGCCGTCTACGCCGTGCCCTCGGAACTGGCGGAGGACGAGGTGATGGCCGCAATCGTGCCGCACGAGGGTGCGGCGGCCGCGCCCGAGGCGATCGCCGCATGGTGCCGCCCGCGGCTGCCGGGCTTCGCGGTGCCGCGCTTCATCGCGGTCCTGCGGGAGCTGCCGATGACGGAGAACGGCAAGGTCGAAAAATACCGGCTGCGCGCCCGCGGCGTGTCGCCGGGCGACTGGGACGCTACGGCGCGACCGGCCGCGCCCCCGGCCGCACCTGTGCCGTGATGAGCCGTGGCGTCGCGGCCGATGCCGGTTCGGCACCGAGGATAGCTCTCGCGACCACCCGCGCCAGCATCGCATACCCGCCGTCGGTCATGTGCAGCCCGTCAGGTGCGAGCATCTGCGCCGGCGTGAGCAGGCCGCGGGCCAGCCAGACCTGCATCAATGCGTGCCGCCGCACCACCGGCACGCCAAAAGAGGCCGCGACGGCCCGCACCGCCAGCGTGTAGGCCCGCGAGCCCGCCGTCTCGCGCAAGCGCCGGCACCATTGCGGCTCCATCAGGATCACGTCGATGCCGGCGGCGCGCATCATCCGCACGCCGCGCGCAGTCTCGGCGATGAAGCGGGGGAGCGGCAGGTGGCGCAGCGGATCGTTGCTGCCGGTCTGCCAGATCACGAGGTCCGGCCGGGCCGCGATGATCGCCGGCAGCCGGCGGATCATGTCGTCGGCATCTTCGCCCCCAATGCCGCGGTTCTCCACCGACGCCACCTCGCCGTGCGGCAGAGCGCGCGCAAGGTCGGCCGCCAGCCGGCTCGGGTAGGAGCGCGACGGCGAACTGGCTCCGACGCCCTTGGTCGACGACGAGCCGAACGCCACGATGCGCAACGGCAGACCATCGCGCAGCCGGGCGGCGACATGCGGCAGCGCCGCGCGATCGACCGGCTGCGCCCGCGAGACCGCAGGCACCCACAGCAGCACAGCGGTGACCAGCATCGCCGCAGCGCGATGCAGACGAAACGACGGCATTTCTGCTCTTCACATGACCGTTGGCGTGAAGCAAGCGCTATTCTGCGCGCCGGGCGGTTAACCCGCCGCTGCTATTCCGCCCGCAACGCCGTCCGCAGCGCCGCGTCCCATCCGGGATCGTCGCGCGCAGCGAGGCGGAGGGCAGCGAGCGTGGCAAAGCGGTGCAGCAGGCTGCGTCGTCGCGCAGGCGCCAGCGGATGCTCCGGCGCCTCGCGCACCAGGTCGGCCTCCAATCCGGCCGCCACGATGACGCCGACCGCCTCCGGCAGCAGGCTCGCCGGGAAATCGGCATCGACCGCGAAATAGAGCCGGTCGCAGAACGCGCGGTACTCCGGCCATTTGGCATCGGTCTGGAAGTCGCGGACGCAGGACTTCACCTCGATGCAGGCAAAGCCGCCGTCCGGTCGCAGGCCGAGAATGTCCGCGCGCCGCCCATTCGGCAGCGGCACCTCGTGCAGCGGCGCCCAGCCCAGCCGCGCGCAGAGCCGCGCCGCCGAGCGGCGGATGGTCGCGGCCCGGTCCGCCGCGGTGGGCATCAGCTCCATGCAATCAACCTATCACGGCGGATCAAATCCCAAGCGGGACAGCGGCTTTGCGGAACCGTGCGCTTGATCGGCGCATTAGCGTCCGGTCATGGTCGCAACCCGGTTCGCCGTTGCCGCCCACATCATGCTGCTCCTCGCAGGCGAGGGTGCGCAGACCAGGACCACGAGCCTGCGGCTGGCCCGCTGCGTCAACACCAATCCCGTGGTGGTGCGCCGCATCACCGGCCAGCTCGCCCGCGCCGGGCTGATCCGGGTGCATCGCGGCCCGGGTGGCGCCGAGCTGGCGCGGCCACCGGCGGCGATCTCGCTCGGCGACGTCTGGCGCGCCGTGAACGCCCGCCCCGCCCGGCCGCTGCTGCCGTTGCACGTCCAGCCTGACCCCGACAGCCCCGCCAGCCGCCGCCTGCGCGGCGTGCTCGCCGAAGCCTTCAGCCTTGCCGAAGCAGAGTTCGAGACAGCGCTCGGGCGTCTCACCCTCGACCGGCTCGCCCTCGGCCTGCAGGAGCCGGCCGGCGGCAGCGAGGCCGGGCATGACTCCAGGGCGGCTTGACGCCGACCGCCGTGCCTGCCCGGATTGCTCCCATGCAGCAGCTGCCGGCCACCACCGCGCCCACGGTCGAGGACATCATCGCGCTCGCCGACCGTGCGCTGGCCGAAATCCCCGCGCCTCTCGCCCGGCACGTCCGCGGCGTCGGCATCGTCGTCGAGGAGATCGCCGACGACGAGACGCTCGATGCGATGGGGATCGAGAGCCCGTTCGACCTCACCGGCCTCTATCGCGGCGTGCCGATGCACCGCAAGAGCATCACCGACGTGCCGTCCGGGCCGGAGATGATCTTCCTCTACCGCCAGCCGATCCTGCTGGAATGGATCGAGACCGGCGAGGACCTGTTCCGCCTCGTGCGCAACGTGCTGATCCATGAGATCGCCCACCATTTCGGCTTCAGCGACGACGAGATCGACGCACTCGAAGGCCGCCTCAGATAGCTTGGTCGCGCCTTGGGCCGAGCAGCGCCCGCACCCGCGCCCGCAGTTCCGGCAACAGTTCTGCCGCGAACCACGGGTTCCGACGCTCCCAGTGGCCGGTACGCCAGGAGGGGTGCGGCAGCGGCATGACGCGCGGCAGATGCGCGCGCCAGTCGCGGACGCGATCGGTCATCCGGCCAGGGCCGAGTGCGTCGGCCTGCGCGTATCCGCCGACCAGGAGCGTGAGTTCGAGTGCCGGCATCGCCGCCAGCAGGCGCGGCCGCCACAGCGGTGCGCATTCCGGCCGCGGTGGCGCGTCGCCACCGTTCGGCAGCCGGCCCGGATAGCAGAGCCCGATCGGCAGGATCGCGACCCGGCTCTGGTCGTAGAACTCGGTCGGGGTCACGCCGAGCCAGGCGCGCAGCCGGTCGCCCGAGGCGTCCGCGAACGGGCGGGCGCCGAGATGCGCCTTCGTGCCCGGCGCCTGGCTCGCGATCAGCAGCCGCGCCGTCGTGGACACGCGGAACACCGGGCGCGGGCCGAGCGGCAGGTGGGCGGAACAGGCCGTGCAGGCCCGCGCCTCCGCGGCGAGGCCCGCAAGTGCGACCTCAGGCGACACCTCAGGCGGCACGCCAGCCCTCGCCCTCGTGGACGGCGCGGCCCTCCTGGGCGAGTTTTTGCAGGTGCGCGATCACATTGCGCTCGGCCGCCCGCAGCAGCGTCGGATGCACCTGGCTGTAAATCCCGGCGACGATCGCCGCCGGCGCCACCGGGCTCGGGCCGAGGGCGGCGGCGATTGCGGCCTCGCGCGCCTGCCGGTGGTGCAGCAGCTCGGCCACCAGCGCCCGCGGCTCCGGCAAAGGCGGTCCGTGGCCGGGCAGGAACAGCAGATCGTCGCGTTCGAGCAGGCGGCGCAGCGAGGCGAAATAGGCCGCCATGTCCCCGTCCGGCGGGCTGACCACCGTGCTGCTCCAGCTCATCACATGATCGGCGGAGAACAGGATGCCATCCGGGCCGGCGAAGCAGAGATGGTCGGAGGCGTGGCCCGGCGTGTGCAGCGCGGTCAGCCCGGCGATGCGGTCGCCGTCGTGCAGCGGCACATCGGGCGTGAAACCCGCCGCGGCGCTGGTGGCGAAGGCCGCGACCGGCGCGCCCGTCGCGGCCCGGAGTGCGGCGACCGCGCCCAGATGGTCGCGGTGCGTGTGGCTGAGCAGGATGCGCGCGACCGGGGCGCCGGCGGCGTCCAGCACCGCGCGCACATGCGCTGCATCGTCCGGCCCGGGGTCGAGCACGACCAGCCCTTCCGGCGTCCCGACCAGGTAGGTGTTGGTGCCGTGATAGGTCATCACGCCGGGATTGGGTGCGACGACGCGCCGGACGCCGGGCGCCACCGGCAGGGCGGCGCCGCGCGGCGGCTCGGGCTCGGTGAGGAAGGGCATGGCGCGGGTTCTACGCACCGCGCGCCGGCTGCGCTATAGCGTCTCCGCATGGCCGCGCCGCGCATCGCCACGATCGGCTACGAGGGTTTGCCACAGGCCGATTTCCTGGCACTCCTTCGCGCATCGGGCATCAGCCGGGTCGCCGATGTGCGCGCGATCGCCAATTCGCGCCGGCCGGGCTATGCCAAGCGCGCGCTCTCGGCCGCATTGGAGGGCGTCGGGATCGAATATGTCCACATCCCCGCCCTCGGCACGCCCGCCGCCGGCCGCGCCGCCGTGCGGGCCGGCCGGCCCGGGGAGATGCGGCGCATCTACCTGCCGCATCTGGCCACGCCGGAGCCGCAGGCGGCGCTCGCTGCCCTCGCCGCCGATGCCTCGGCGACGCCCACCTGCCTGTTGTGCCTGGAGGCCGACCCGACGCATTGCCACCGCACCCTGATCGCAACGGCGATGCACGAGCGCTGGGGGTTCGTCGTCCACCCGCTCGGGCTGCCGGCGCTTTGATGCGGCGCGTGCTGGCCGCCTCGGTGGCGCTGCTGCTCGGCGTGACGTGCGCTCGCGCCGAGAGCTGGCGACATTTCCGCATCATGATCTGGCAGACGCCGACGGCGGTCCAGATCGCCGCCCTGAAACGGCTCGGCGTGGACGGGACCAAGCTCATCGCGAACCGCAGCGAGCACGGCAAGCTGGTCGATGCGGGTGCCGCCAAGGTTCTGCGCGCGGGCGGGATGCGATGGTATGTTGAGAACATCGCGACCGATTTCTACGCCGCCTATCACCGCTGGCAGCCATCCGTGCCGGTCAACGCGGCGTTCCTCGCCGCCCAGCGCGCACACGCGGCCGACCCCTCCAGCCTCGCACCGTTCGTCCGACACCCGAGCCTCTCCGACCGCGCGGAGCTCGCCGTCATCACCGCGCGGCTGCGGCGGACGGTTCGCGCCTGGGCACCGTATCGCCCGCTGTTCTACAGTCTCGGCGACGAGACCGGCATCGCCGACCTCGCCGCCAACTGGGATTTTGACTTCTCGCCCGCGTCTCTCGCCGGGTTTCGTCTCTGGCTGCATGGGCAGTACCGCAATCTCGCGGCGCTGAATGCGGAATGGGACACCGATTACGCGGACTGGGAGGCGATCCGGCCGATCACCACGACGGCGGCGATGGCGCGCGGCAACGCGGCACCGTGGTCGGACTTCAAGGCGTGGATGGACACGTCCTTCGCGCGCGCCGTCCGCACCGGCACCGAGGCGGTCCACGCCGCCGACCCGCAGGCGCTCGCCGCGATCGAGGGCGCGCAGATCCCCGGCTGGGGCGGCTACGACTATGCCAAACTGGCCGACGCCGTTGACGTCATGGAGATCTACGACGCCGGCGGCAATCTCGCGATGGCGCGCAGCTTCAACCCGAACCTGATCCTGCTCACCACGTCCGCCGAGACCGGCCCGACCGGCATCCGCCATATCTGGCGCGAGGCGCTGCGCGGCACGCGGGGCCTGATCCTCTGGGACGACGACCATGCCATCGTGCAGGCGGACGGCCGCATCGGGCCGCGCGGGCGAGAGGATGCGGCGACCTTCGCAGCCCTCCGCGGGCCTGTCGGCGACCTGCTGCTGCATGCGCCGCGGGTCGCGGAGCCGGTCGCGATCCTCGCCTCGCAGGCGAGTTTCCGGATGCGCTGGCTGGCCGAGCACCGGGCCGAGGGCGATGCCTGGACCCGCCACAGCGCCGCCGACGCGTGGGACGACCGCACGCTGCGCGCCGGGCTCGATCGGGTCACGACCGCGCTCCGCCGCAACGGCGTGATGTCGCGCTTCGTCTCGGAGGACGGCGCGGCACACGGGGGCCTGCGTGGTCTGCGCGTGCTGATCCTGCCCGACGTGGTCGCACTCTCGCCCCAGGCCGCCGCGGCGATCGCGCGGTTCGCCGCGCATGGCGGCCTCGTGATCGCGACCGGAGAGAGCGTGCGGTTCGACGCGCACGGGCGCCGGCTGGCAAAGCCGCCGCCCGAGCCAGGCGTCCGCCTCGCCGATGCCGACGTGACGCCCGCGCGGCTGCGCGCACTGCTCGCACGCGCGGGTGTGCATCCCGGATTCCGGCTGGCTGCGCCGGACGGCACGTTGGCTTCGGACGTGGACGCCTATGCGCGGCGCGACGGCGGCCGGCTGGTCCTCGGCTTGCAGGGCGCCGCCGGCGGCGGCCGCGTGACGCTGCACCTGCCGGCGCCCCAGCCGATCACCGACGTGCTGACCGGCCGCAATCTCGGCCGCACCGACCAGCTTGCGCTGACGCTCGATCCCGCGGTGCCGACGCTGCTGGCGATCGGGGCGCGGTAGCAAAGGAAGGTCAGGGGCTCTGCCCCTGGACCCCGCTCAAGGCGTGGCCTTGAGAATCCGTTCGTTTTCGTCAGACGCGTCAGGCTGCACCACCACCACCCGGCGATACAGGTGCCATGTCGCGTGCCCAAGCACCGGCAGCACCACCGCGAGCCCGACCAGCAGCGGGATCGACCCCAGCACCAATCCGCCGGCGATGATCACGCCCCACAGCGCCATCGTCCTCGGATTCGCCCGCACCGTGGCGATCGAGGTCCGCACCGCGACGTCCACGCCGACATTGGCATCGAGCAGCATCGGGAACGAGACGACGCTGATCGCAAACACCCCGACCGCAAACACGAACCCGACGGCGATGCCGACCACGATCAGCGCCCAGCCGGGCCCGGTGAGGAACACGGCATGCGCGAAGGCCCCCGCCGAGACCGGCGGCGCCGTCCCAAGGGTTACCGCATAGATCGCCTCCGCGATCACGAGCCAGACCAGGAATATCGCCGCCAGCAGGGCCGCGAGCAGCACGATCGAACCGATCGCGGGCGAACGCAGCACCCCGAATGCCGCTGTCCAGCCGACCGCCTCGCCCTGCTCGCGCCGCCGGCTCATCTCGTTCAGCCCGATCGCGGCGACCGGGCCGACCAGCGCGAAGCCTGCGGCCAGCGGGAACAGCAGCGGCATCAGCCCGTCACCCGAGGCCGCGTACCCCAGCACCAGTCCGATCACCGGGTACATCACGCAGAGGAAAACGACGTCGGTGCGGTTGGCCCGGAAATCGTCCAAGCCCCGCACCAGCGCCTCCCGCAGGTCGGCCGGCCCGATGCGACGACGGATCGCCGGCACCCCCGCCTGCCGAGCCGATTGCGGCCAGTAGGCGTCTGCCGGCGCAGACCCGAGCGACTCGGCTCCGAGCCGCAACTGGTCCAGCCCCCATGCGATGGGGCTCTGTATGGTCATGCATTCGTCCTCCCGAACCGTGGGTTCGAGATCGCGTGCCGGCCGCGGCAGGAACACGTTCCGGCCATCGGCCGCGAAGCCCGCGACCCGCCGTTGCCGCAGACTAGCCGCTCTGGCGCGGGCGTGTCATTGAACTCGCGCGGTGCTTGCAACGCGAGTTCGTGATCGAACGAACACCACCACGCTCTCCAGCCGCGCCGACCACAGGAACTGGTCGATCGGGGTCGCCGCGGCCGCCGCGAACCCCGCCTCCCGCAGCACCCGCGCATCGCGCGCCAGGGTCGCCGGGTTGCAGCTCACATAGACCACGCACGCCACCCCTGAGGCCGCGATCGCCGGCATCTGCGCCGCCGCCCCCGCGAACGGCGGATCGAGCACCATCGCCGCGGCCCCGGCCAGCTCCGCCGGCAGCAACGGGCGGCGCGCGAGGTCGCGTTGTGTCGCCGTCACCCGGCCGCCCGCCCGACGCAATGCGGCAATCGCCGCCGCATCGCCGTCGAAAGCAAGCACTCG
>DATAYA010000092.1:0-4217 GCA_036272815.1 Acetobacteraceae bacterium | reverse complement strand
GGGCCTGTTTGGCGCGGCACTCCTCTACGGCGATGGCATTATCACCCCGGCGATCTCGGTCCTGAGCGCGCTCGAAGGGATCAACGTAGCCACCAGCGTCTTCAAGCCGTACGTGCTGCCCGCGTCGCTGCTCGTGCTGCTCGCGCTGTTCGCCGCCCAGGTCCGCGGCACCGCCTCCATCGGCCGCGTCTTCGGCCCGGTCATGTTCGTCTGGTTCGTCACTATCGGCGTGCTCGGCCTGCTGGCGGCGCTGCATCAACCCCGCGTGCTGCTTGCGCTGAACCCGCTCGCGGCGGTGGGCTTCCTGGTCCGGCACGGGTGGCACAGCTTCATCGTGCTGGGCGGCGTGTTCCTCGCCGTGACCGGCGGCGAGGCGCTCTACGCCGACATGGGCGGCATCGGCCGCTTCCCGATCCGCCTGGGCTGGTACGTGCTCGTGCTGCCGTCGCTGCTGCTGTGCTACGCCGGGCAGACGGCGATGCTGATCGGCGACCCGCAGCTCGACGGCAACCCGTTCTTCCATCTGGCGCCGCACTGGGCGGTCATCCCGCTGGTGGTGCTGGCGACGCTGGCGACCATCATTGCGAGCCAGGCGATCATCACCGGCGCCTTCTCGCTCACCCGGCAGGCGATGCAGCTTGGCTGGCTCCCGGGCCTGAACATCCGGCAGACGTCGGACCGGGAATACGGCCAGATCTACATCGGCGTGGTGAACTGGACGATGATGGTCTGCACAATCGTCATCGCCTATGGGTTCGGCAGCTCCGCGGCTCTCGCAGGCGCCTACGGCACCGCGGTATCGACGACGATGCTGCTCACCACGGCACTGTTGTTCGACGCCATGCGCGACGTCTGGCGCTGGCCGACGCCGGTCGCGGTGCTCGCGAGCGCGCCGCTGCTGCTGATCGACCTGGCGTTCTTCGCGGCCAACATCCTCAAAATCCGCGAGGGCGGCTGGGTACCGCTCGTGCTGGGGGCCGTCGTGCTCGCGATCATGCGGACCTGGCACCGCGGAGTGGACGCGCTGCGGAGGAATACTCCCGAACGGGAGGAGAGCACCGAGGCCTTCCTGGCGCGGATCGAGAAGGCCGCCATCCCCCGCGTCCCCGGCGCAGCGGTCTTCCTCAGCCGCACGAGCGGGGCGGTGACGCCGGTGCTGATCCGACACGTGGAACAGATGAAGGCGCTGCCGCAGACAGTCGTCAGTCTCACCGTTCGCTTCGAGTCCGTGCCGCGCGTACCCGAGGCGGACCGCACGCAGGTCGAACAACTGGCGGACGGGTTCTGGCACGTCACGGTGAGGTTCGGCTTCATCGAGATCCCCAACATCACCGCTGCGATGGCGCAGGCGAAGACCAAGGGATGCCCGACGGAGGCCGACGACGTGGTCTATTTCGCCTCCCACGACGAGGTGGTGCGCTCACCGACCCGGCCGCGCCTGCCGGGGTGGCAGCGCTTCCTGTTCTCTTTCATGTTCCGCAACGCAGTGAAGGCGCCGGACCGCTTCGCGCTGCCGGCCGGCCAGTTCCTCGAGGTCGGCCGGCAGATCGCGCTGTAGATCCAACGCGCCTCAGAAATGGCTCCACCCGCCCACATCCAGCGCCATCACGGCCCCGGCCGCGTCCCGCACCGTCACCGCCGGCTCGCCTTCGACGAAGCGCCCGATGCGGGTCACGGGTACGCCGGCACGGACCGCATCCGCCGCGAGCTGCGCCTCCCGCTCGGGCGGGATCGCGAGCAGCAGCTCGTAATCATCGCCGCCGGTCAGGCAGGTCGCGAGCCACTCGGGGCCGGCGGCGATTGCGGCGGCCGAGAGTGGCACCGCGGCGGCGTCGATCTCGGCCGCCACGTCCCCGGCGCGGCAGAGATGGCCGAGGTCCTGCACCAGCCCGTCCGAGACATCCATCGCCGCCGCCGCCGCCGCCAGCGGAAAGCCGAGCCGCGGCCGCGGCAGGCGATAGCGACCGGCGAGGAAGCCGTCCGGGTCCGCCACCTCGCCACGCAGCGCGCGCAAGCCGAGCGCGCCGTCGCCGATCGTGCCGGTCACCCAGACGCCATGCCCGGGGCGCGCGCCGGCCCGCCGCACCGCCTGGCCGTGTGCCACATGGCCGAGGATGGTGAGTGAAAGCACCGCCGGCCCGTCAGTCGCGGTGGTGTCGCCGCCCAGCAGCACCAGGCCGAATGCCGCCTGGTCCGACCCGAGCCCGGCGGCGAGGGATGCGAACCATCCCTCCCCTGCCCCGCGCGGCGCGGCGAGCGTCAGCAGATAGCCAAGCGGGGCGGCGCCCATCGCGGCGAGGTCGGAGAGGTTGACCCGCAACAGCTTGCGCCCGACCAGGTCGGGCGGGTCGCCCTCCAGGAAATGCACACCCGCGACGATCGCGTCGGCGGAGATCACGAGGTCGCGCCTTGGCGGCACGGCAAGCACCGCGGCGTCGTCGGCAAGGTCGAGCGAACCCGGCCCGGCGAGGGGGCGAAAGTGCCGGGCGATCAGCGAGAACTCGGTGGGAAGCGCGGCGCCGGGCAGGCCGCTCAAGCGGCGAACTCGCGCGGTCGGAGCTGGTGCGCCAGGCGGTCGAGCAGACCGTTGACCATCCGCGGCTCGTCGCCGGCGAAGAAGCCGTGGGCGACGTCGAGATACTCGTTGATGAGCACGCGCGAGGGCGCGCCGTCGCTCATCGACAGTTCGGCGGTGCCGGCGCGCAGCAGGGCGCGCAGCACCGGGTCGAGCCGGCCGATGGGCCAGGTCTCGGGCAGCGCCTCGGCGAGCCGGGCGTCGATCTCGTCCTGCGCCAGCACGGCGGCGCGCACGATGCGCGCGAACAGCTTCACCTGCGCATCCGGCACGCGGCCCTCCTCGAAGCCGCCGCTGCCGGGCAGTTCGCCGAGGCGATGGCGGACGAACTGGTCGATCACGGTCTCGGCACTCTCGCCGCCCTGCTCGCTCTGAAACAGCGCCTGCACGGCGGCGACGCGGGAGGCGGTGCGCGGGCGGCCCGGCGGGCGGACATAGGGCGCGCGGCCCATCAGGCAGCCCCCAGGCGACGGGCCGCTGCGATCTGGATCAGGGCGGCGGCGGCGGCCTCGGCGCCCTTGTTGTGGCGGCCCCCCGCCGCACCATACCCGGAGCGCGCCTCGGCCTGTTCGAGCCGGTCGACCGTGAGCAGGCCGGTGCCCAGTGCGATCCCGAAGCCGAGGGCCACGTGCATCAGTCCGGCCATCGTCTCGCGGCAGATGTGGTCGTAATGGTCGGTCTCGCCGCGAACCACGCAGCCGAGGGCGACGAAGCCGTCGAAGCGCGCGGTTCCGCGGAGCGCGAGCCGGATCGCCTGCGGCAGCTCGAAGGCACCGGCGACATCGAGCGTGTCGAACGTGGCACCCGCCTCGCGCAACAGGGCGGCGGCGGCGTCGCTCATGCCGTCGACGACGGCGCGGTAATAGGGTGCGCGCACGATCAGCAGATGCGGCGGCGGCCCGTCGATGCGAAGGGCGGTGGGGGTCGGGGCGTCCTCGGTGCTCACTCGGCGGCGGCTCCCTCGATCGGACGGCGGTCGATGATGTCGAGCCCATAGCCTTCGAGCCCGACCACCTGCTGCTGCGTGTTGGAGAGCAGAACCATTTCGCGCACGCCGAGGTCGACGAGGATCTGCGCACCCACGCCGTAGTCGCGCAGCGGCAGATGCGGGCGCGGGGTTGCCATCAGCAGCCGCACCCGCTCGGCGATCGCATCGGGACGCGGGTCGCGCACCAGCACGGCCACACCGCGACCCGCGGCGGCAATCGCGCGCATCGCCCCGTGCAGCATGGTCTGGTGGGCGCCGCCGATGACGTCGCTCACGAGGTCGACGGCGTGCATCCGCACGAGCACCGGCTCCGGGCCGCCCAGGTCGCCCTTCACCAATGCGACGTGCTCCGAGCCGTCGAGGGTGTTGGCATAGACGATGACCCGCCAGGCGCCGCCGGCGGCGTGCTCGATCGTGCCTTCCTGCACGCGGCGCATCAGGCGCTCGGTGCGGCGGCGGTGGCCGATCAGGTCGGCGATGGTGCCGAGCTTGAGGTTGTGGCGTTGCGCGAAGGCGACGAGGTCGGGCAGGCGCGCCATGCTGCCGTCATCGTTCATCACCTCGCAGATCACGCCGGCGGGGATCAGGCCGGCCGCGCGCGCGATGTCCACCGCCGCCTCGGTGTGGCCGGCGCGGATCAACGTGCCACCCTCG
>DATAYA010000091.1:0-9689 GCA_036272815.1 Acetobacteraceae bacterium | reverse complement strand
AAGCGGGTCGGATGCCCGAGACCTCCGACGCTGCCGCCCCGCCCCCGAGCCCGCCCGCCCCGCCGCCCCGCCGCTTCGAGACCCGCCACCAAGGCCAGTTTGGCGGAACCGACATCGCCTATCGCTGCGTCGCCGGCGAGACGCGGCTGCCCGATGCCGAGGGCAATCCGCGAGCCTCGATCTTCTCCTTCGCCTATCTCGCCGAGAGCGAGCGGCCGGAGGCGCGTCCCGTGATCTTCGCCTTCAACGGCGGCCCGGGATCGGCCTCGCTGTGGCTGCACATGGGAGCGATGGGGCCGCGCCGCGTCGCCGTGCCAGCCGACGCCAAACCCGCGGGTTCCGGGCCATACCGGGTGGAGGACAACAAACTCTGCCTGCTCGACCGCGCCGACCTCGTGTTCATCGACCCGCCCGGCACCGGCTTCTCGCGCACGATGGGGACGATGAAGCCGGAGGAGGCCTGGGGCGTCGAGCCCGACGCCGAACTGGTCGGCGAGTTCATCAAGGCCTGGCTGTCGGCCAACCGGCGCTGGGCCTCGCCGCGCTTCCTGTGCGGGGAGAGCTACGGCACGACGCGCGCCGTCGCGGTCGCGGGCAAGCTGTCGGGGCAGCTCGCCGCGATGGCGTTCAACGGGATTTTCCTGATCTCGGCGATCCTCGACTTCCACACCGCCCGGTTCGAGCGCGGCAACCCGCTGGCGGATGCCTGCTTCCTGCCGACCTACGCGATGACCGCGCGGCATCATGGGCTGATCCAGGCGCCGGATCGGGATGCCTTCATCGACGAGGCCCGCCGGTTCGCCGCCGAGCGCTATCTGCCGGCGCTGTTCCTGGGCGGGCGGCTGCCCAAGGCCGAGCACGAAGCCGTGCTCGCCGAGACCGCGCGGCTGACCGGGCTCGCGCCGGAGTGGTTGGCGCGGACCCGGCTGCGCATCGAGCCCGGCCGTTTCCGCAAGGAGGTTTTGCGCGCGCGCGGGCTGACGGTCGGGCGGTTCGATGCGCGCTACACCGGCGCCGACTATGACGCCGCGGGCGAGCTGCCGGATGCGGATGCCAGCGCCTATGCGATCGACGCCGCCTATGTCAGCGCGGTCCACGACCACATGACCCGCGCGCTCGGGATCGACTGGGACCGGCCGTACAACACCTTCAACCGCGATGCGCTGAACAAGTGGGACTGGGCGGGGCCGAAGAAGGACGACCAGCCGCGCTGGCCTGGCTATGTCAACGTCGCGCCGACGCTGGGACGGCTGCTGCGCGAGAACCCGCGGCTTCGGGTGCTGATCGCGAACGGCCTCTACGACCTCGCGACGCCGTTCGGCGCGATCGAGGCCACGATCGCCGGCAACGGCATCGACGCCGCCCGCATCGGCATGACATATTACGAGGCCGGTCACATGATGTACCAGCATGAGCCGTCGCTGGCGGCGCTGATGGGCGACATCAGGGCGCTCGTCGCGGAGGTGGCCGCTTAGGAGATGGGGCCGGGGAGATGGGGCCGGAGATCGGGCCGGCCGCAGCCTCAACGTCATGGTTTCTTCACATGCGGCGCCAGAGAGGCGTCCTAGACAGCGCCGCGTTCATCTTACTCGGGGTTGGCCATGTCACGACGCAGGTCGCTGCTTTGCTCCGTTTCGCTGCTTCTGGCGGCGGCCGCTCTCGCAGCACCACCGGTCTCTGCCGCGGCACCGGCACCGGATGCGGCGAAGACGGCGACGCCGATCAAGCATCTGGTCGTGCTGTACAATGAGAACGTGTCTTTCGATCACTACTTCGCGACCTATCCGAAAGCCGCAAATCCGCCGGGCGAGCCCGCTTTCGCGGCCGCCTCCGGGACGCCGCGCGTCAACAATCTGGTCAATGCCGACCTGCTGACCCGCAATCCCAATACCAACCCCGCCAACGGCGCCGGCGCGTCCGCGCCGTTCCGGCTGGACCGCACCCAGGCCAACACCGCCGACCAGAACCATGCCTACACGGCCGAGCAGCAGGCCTACAATGGCGGCAAAGCGGACCTGTTTCCGAAATACACCGGCAAGGGCACGGCCTCGGGCGCGGGCGCCTTCGGCACCACGGGCCAGGTGATGGGCTATTTCGACGGCAACACCGTCGGCGCGATGTGGCGCTACGCGCAGCATTTCGCGATGAGCGACAATGCCTATACCGACACCTATGGCCCGTCGACGCCCGGGGCGCTGGAAGTGGTGGCGGGCCAGACCAACGGCATGAAGATCGTCGCCACCACCCAGAAGCCGTCCACTCTCGCCGCTGTCTCCTACTACATCGACGACGGCCAGGGCGGCGTCTCGATGATAAACGACGTCGATCCCGGCTACGATGTATGTTCGAAGCCCTCCGACCAGGCAATGATGCAGGGCCGCAACATCGGCGACCTGCTGGATGCCGCCGGCATTAGCTGGGGCGGCTTCATGGGCGGCTTCAATCTCGGCGCGAAGAACGCCAACGGCAGCACCGGCTGCAAGCGCGGCACGTTCTCCGCGATCGTCGGCAGCACGGTCGTCGACTACATCCCGCACCACAACTGGTTCCAGTACTACGCTTCCACCGCCAACCCGACGCATGCCCGTCCGAGCAGCATCGCCGCGATCGGTCACACGATGGAGGCCGACGGCCGCACGCACGATCCGGCGAACCATCAATACGGCCTGCGCGATTTCTATGCGGCCGTGAAGGCCGGAGACTTCCCCGCCGTCTCCTTCGTCAAGATGCCGGCCTACCAGGATGGCCATGCCGGCTATTCCGACCCATTGGATGAGCAGGCCGGCAGTGTCGCGCTGATCAACTTCCTCGAGCATCAGCCGGATTGGAAGAACACCGCCGTCATCATCACCTGGGACGACTCCGATGGCTGGTACGACCATGCCTTCACCAAGCCGACCAGCGCATCGTTCAACCCGCAGGCCGACCAGCTCGACGGCGCCGGCAAGTGCGGCGCGGGCACCCCGACGTCCGGGCTCGACGGCAAGCCGGTGAATGGGCGCTGCGGCCCCGGCACGCGCATCCCGTTTCTGGTGATCTCGCCCTGGACCGCCGCCAATCACGTCGATCACGGGCTGATAAGCCAAGCCTCGGTGGTGCGCTTCATCGAGGACAACTGGTTGGGCGGCGAGCGGCTTGGCGGCGGGTCGTTCGACGCCTCCTCCGGCTCGCTGGCCGGGCTGTTCGACTTCAACCGCCCGACGCCGAACGCACCGCTGTTCCTCGACCCGAAGACCGGGGAGGTGCTGAAGTCATCGCCCGCGGCCGTGGCGAACTGACGGGGAAGATGCGGCGCGCGGCAGTCCGGCTCGCCGCCGGATTGCTGCTGGCGGCGGTGGCCTCGGGCGCCGGCCTTGCCGTAGGCGGGCAAGGTCCCGTCCCGGGACCTGCGGCCGGATCGGACGCGACGGCGCGGCTGATGCTGGCGCACGGCGAGAACCCGTGGCCTGTGCATCTGCGCCGGCCACCGGCGGGGCCGCTGTCGGCGATGGCGGAACTCGGCCAGGACATCTTCTTCGACGCGAGCCTGTCGCGCTCGGGCAAGCTCTCCTGCGCCGCCTGCCATCAGCCGGCCCACGCCTACGGGCCACCCGGCGACGCGCCGGCAATGATGGGCGGCCCGGCGATGGCCCGCCAGGGCGTCCGCGCGGTGCCGTCGCTGATGTATCTGGAGCGCCATCCCGCGTTCAGCGTCGGCCCCGACAACGAGGAGAACGAGACCGTTACCCTCGCACAGATGGTGGCGCTGACCCGCGGGGCGGCGCGGGCGCAGAAGAACGCCAATGACACTGCACAGAGCGCCGCAGCACTTGTGCCGCAGGGCGGCCTGTTCTGGGACGGGCGGGCGGACAGCCTGCAGCAGCAGGCGCTCGGGCCGATGCTCGATCCGCGCGAGATGGATGGCGGCAGTGTCGATGAACTGGCAGGCAAGCTGCGCCGGGCGGCGTATGCGCCGCTCTTCGTGCAGCTCTTCGGCCCTGCGATCCTGAACAACCGGGGCCTGCTGGTCGCCGAGGCGCAGTTCGCGGTCGGGCGCTATCAGATCGAGGACCCGGCGTTCCATCCCTATTCCAGCAAGTTCGACGCCTGGCTGGAGGGCCGGGCGCGACTGAACCCGGCGCAGCTGCGCGGCTACGTGCTGTTCAACGACGCCGACAAGGCCGATTGCGCCGGCTGCCACGTGGACCGCGTGAGCGCCGACGGCACGCCGCCGCTGTTCACCGATTTCCAGTTCGAGGCGCTGGGCGCGCCGCGCAACACCGCCTTGCGCGCGAACGCAAACCCCGCCTATTTCGATCTCGGCGTGTGTGGCCCGTATCGCCGCGACATGCGGGCGCAGACGCAATATTGCGGCATGTTCCTCACGCCCACCCTGCGCAATGTCGCGCGGCGGCATGTCTTCTTCCACAACGGGGTGTTCCGCACGCTGCAGCAGGTGATGGATTTCTACGCGTTCCGCGATGTCGCGCCGGAGCGCGTCTATCCGCGCGCCACGGACGGCAAAGTGGCGAAATACAATGACCTGCCAGCGGCAGACCGGGGCAATGTCGACGTCACCGATCCACCCTTCGGTCGGCCCCTGGGCGGCAAGCCGGCGATGACCGAGCCGGAGGAGCGGGACATCATCGCGTTTCTCGGAACCCTGACGGACGGTTGGCGTCCGGCGGCCCGCGCGCCGCGATAGACGGGGTCCGGGCCCGCGGCCCCGGCGGGGCCGAGGGGCGGTGCCCTCGCCTTGCTTTCTCTTCCCTTCGCTCAGGCCGGCCCGAACCCGCCGTCGGGACCGAGCAGTCGCAGCAGGCCGGAGCGGATGTCGAAGGTGGCACCGGTCAGCACCAGGCGGCCGTCCTGCACGCGCTCCGCGATCCAGGGAAAGCTGCGGAGGTTGTCGAGCGAGACCTGCACGGCGGCCTCCTCGGCGATCGCCTGCCGCCTTGTCGGGTCTTCGCAGGCGAGTGCGCGGGCGCGCGCTGGCTCGGCAATGGTGATCCAGCTTGCGACGAAATCGCCCACGGTCGCGGGCGCCCCCTCCAACAGGGCCGCGATGCCGCCGCACATCGCGTGGCCGAGCACGATCACCTGCGGCACCGCGAGCGCCCGCACCGCGAACTCGATCGCGGCACTGGTGCCGTGATATTCGGCGTCCGGCGCATAGGGCGGCACGAGATTGGCGACGTTGCGCACCACGAACAGCTCGCCGGGGGCGGCGTCGAAGATCATTGTCGGATCGACGCGGCTGTCGGAGCAGGCGATCACCAGCGCCAGTGGCCGCTGCCCTTCGCGGGCGAGAGCCTCGAACAGGCTCCGGCGCGCCGGCCAGGACCTGGCGCGGAACCGCCGGTAGCCGTCGAGCAAACGGTTCATGCCGCGGCGTCTTGTTGCCGATCAGGTAACGTGTTCCATTTCCGATGGAGCCGGGCAGGCTCGGTCGCGTTCGGAAACAATCCATCGAGGAGATGATCCATGTTGCCAATCCGCGTTGCCGTGATTGCCGGCCTGGCCGCCGTGGCCGGGACCGCCGCCTTTGGCCCGTCCGCCTTTGCGCAGACGCCGATATCCTGCCGCGCCGTCCTCGACGGGGCGCAGGAAGTGCCGCCGCACGCCGCACCCAGCACCGGGCTGATGATTGTCTCGCTCAATCCGCAGACCCGATCGATGAGCTTCTCGGTCAACTACACGAATTTGAGCGGGCCGGCGACGGCGGCGCATTTCCACGGGCCCGCGGCAAAGGGGCAGAATGCCGGGGTGCAGGTGGGCCTCCAGGGGTCGCTCGCCAGCCCGATCCAGAGCACGGCGGTGCTGACGCCGGCCCAGATCGTCCAGCTCGAGGCCGGCCAGTGGTATTTCAACATCCACACCCAGGCCAATCCCGGCGGCGAGATCCGCGGCCAGGTGATCTGCACGCACGGATGACAGCCGCAGGGCTATCGCATTTCGCTCACTGGTTTACCTGACGCCCCTCCCGTTGGGGGAGGGTGCGGCGGGTGATATCGCGCCGTCCGCGGGACGGCTCACCACCAGCCGCGGCGCCAGGGCGGGGGCGGCGGCGGGTAGCCGGCGTAGCCGCGATAGGCGAGCTGTGCCCGCGTCTGCCCGAGGATCGCCCAGAACAGGCACAGCACCCAGCCGATCATCGTCCAGCCGAACAGCAGGTTGACCCAGAACAGGCCACCGCCGCTGGCGACGTCGCGAGAGCGCGCGATGATCGTCGGCAGGAAGTAGATCGCCGCCCAGATCGCCACCCCGATCAGCATGGTGTGGCCCATGAAGCCGAACATCCCGAACGGGTGCCAGAAGGGATGCCAGTACGGGTGCCAATACATCATGTGATGGTAGTACATGCCTGCCTCCTCCGGCACCGCAAAGAATCGTGCGGGTCGCGCACGGTTTCAAGCGGCGCCTATTCGGCGGCGAGCGCCGGCCGTGCGTGCAGCCGGCGCAGCGCCCGGTCGACCCATTGCACGGTCAATTTCTCAGCCAGGCTGTTCTGCCCGAGCCGCTCGTGCAGTGCCGAGAAATCCACCCAGTCGAGCGCCTGGTCCTGGTTGAAGCAGGAAAACACGACGCGCCGCTCGCCGCTGGCCGGGTCGGTCTGCGGCTGGAGGCATTGGGCGCAGACCTCCTTCATCATGCACTGCATCGGCGAGTTGATCGAACCGATCGCGGTATGGTCCGGGCGCAGGAAGGGGGCGAGTGCGGCGTGCCGGGCGGCGCCGACCGCCTGCATCATGCCGTCCGAGCCGATGACGATGATGTGGGCGACCTCGCCGAACGGTATGTCCTGGGTGCCGAGCCGGCCGGCAGCATACGCCTCCATGCCCTCGACGATGGTGCCGACCATGCTGCGATCCTGCGGCCGGCCGGGCACGAACCCCGGCGCCTCGTCGCAGCACCAGACGATCGTGTCCGCCGCGCGCTCGATCTCTTCGACCTTGTAGCGGTCGATCAGGTGCTTGTAGCCGGCGAAATAGAGCACCCGCGAACCCGCCGCCCGCAATGCCGCCCCGATCGAGAACAGCACGGCGTTGCCCAGGCCGCCGCCGACCAGGGCGACGGTGCTCCCCTCGGCGATGTCGGTGGGCGTGCCGGTCGGGCCCATCAGCACGACAGGCTCGCCGGGGCGGAGCAGGGCGCAAAGATCGGAGCTGCCGCCCATCTCCAGCGCGATCACCGACACGAGGCCGCGCTCGGGATCGGTCCAGGCCCCGGTCATGGCCAGGCCCTCCATCGCGAGCACGGTCTCGCCGCCGGGCTCGCGCAGGCGGGCGGCGTGGGCCTCGAAGTTCTGCAGGCGGAAGAACTGGCCGGGGCGGAAGGCGCGGGCGGCGGCCGGAGCCTCGATCACCACCTCCACGATGCTGGGGGTGAGCCGGCGGACGTCGTGGACGCGGGCGGTGAGGGCGGCGCGGCTGGCGGCGATCAGGTCGGCGTCGGTCGCGGCGGCGCGGGCGGCGAGTGCCGCGGAGACCACCGGGTAGCCGCGCTTGGCGCTGCCCATCGCGCGGACGACGTTGCCAAAGAAGCTCGGGTGCAGGTCGCCGAAGAAGCTCAGGAAGCGGCCGTCCGACATGCGGTGCATCAGCACCTCAGCGCGCGGCGGCTTGGCGAGGCCGCGCGGCGGCTCGACGCGCACGCCCCGCTCATCGACCGCCTGGAAGTAGCGGCCGTCCAGCGTGATGCGGCCGTCCTCGCGGGCGAGCACGGTGTTGGGCTGGGTGCCGGCCGCGACCAGCACCGCCCGCGCCGGCAGCACCGCCTCCGACCCATCGGCGCGGGAGAGGCGAAGCGCGGCAGCGTGGCCGTGCTCGTCGGTCTCGATCGCGAGGGGCGCCAGGCCCTCGGCGAAACGGACGCCCTCCTCCAGCGCCTTCGCCACCTCCTCATGGTTGAGCGTGTAGGACGGGCTGTCGAGCAGACGGCGGCGATAGGCGATCGTCGCACCGCCCCAGCTATCAAGCATTTTCCCGAACGCCGGCGGCCGCCCCTCGCCGGCTGCGCGGGCCCGCTCGGCGGCGATGGCCTCGGCATGGGCGAGGAACTCGGCGGCGATCGCGGCCTCCTCGGTGGTCCAGCCGGCGCGCACGGCGGCCTCGCCGCGTTCGGAGGCGAGCGTCCGGTGCCGGGCGGCGAAGGTCTCGACCTGGCGGACGTAGTAGGCGAGGCTCTCGGTTGCGGTGTCGATTGCTGTCAACCCGCCGCCGATGATGACCACGGGCAGGCGGAGTTGCAGGTTGGCGATGCTGCTGCGCTTGGCGGCCCCGGTCAGTTGCAGCGCCATCAGGAAGTCTGACGCCTGCCGCACGCCGCGGGCCAGCGCGCCGGGGATGTCGAGCACGGTCGGGCGGCCGGCGCCCATGCAGAGCGCGACATGGTCGAAGCCCATCGCGAAGGCGTCGTCGATGGTGACGGTGGCACCGCCGCCGAAGCGCACGCCACCGAACGCCGCGAATTGATCCCGCCTCTCAAGCAGCAGCCGCACGAGCTTGAGATAGTTCTTGTTCCAGCGGACGGTGATCCCGTATTCGGCAACCCCGCCGAAGCCGGCCATCGCGCGGTCGTCGAGATTTTCCATCAGTGACGCGGCATCGCGAATGGGCGCGCGCGGGTCGAAGCCGAGCGGTTCGATCTTCAGCCCGTCGATCGCGACGACGGCGTGGCCCTCGTTCAGCAGATGGTGCGCGAGGGTGAAGCCGGCCGGGCCGAGGCCGACGACCAGCACGCTGCGGCCCGAGGGCGGACGCGGCAACGGCCGGCGGATGTCGAGCGGGTTCCAACGGACCAGAAGAGAATAGATCTCGAATCCCCACGGGAGGGCGAGGACATCCCGCAGGATGGCGGTCTCCGCCTGGGGAATATCGACCGGCTCCTGCTTCTGGTAGATGCAGGCCTTCATGCAGTCGTTGCAGATCCGGTGGCCGGTGGCCGCCATCATCGGGTTGTCGACGGCGATGGTGGCGAAGGCGGCGAGCGCCAAGCCTTGCGCACGGAGTTCGTGCATCTCCGAGATGCGCTCCTCCAGCGGGCAGCCGGCCAGCATCACGCCGAACGCCGATGTCTGGAATGCACCGGTCCTGCGGTCGCGCAACCCCTTGGAACAACTGTCCTTGCCCTGGTGATGGCACCAGATGCAGTAGTTCATCTGGTCCAGCGCCTGCGCGTCCGTCATGCCGGGATCGGTGAGCGCGAAGCCGTCGCGCGGGCGCCAGTCGCGCTCCGGCAGGCGGAGCATGGTCACACCGTCGCGCTCGATGGTCTCGACCGGGATGAGGTGCTGCGGGTTGGTGCGATGCGGCGTGCGGAACAGGATCCCGCCGCGATGGGCGGCCCGCCCGGCCTCCGTCAGCGTCGCCCAGGAAGCGTAGCGCATGGCGAGGTCGATCGCCTCGGCGTCGGTCTGCCATTGCTCGACGGCCTGGGCGAAAGCAAGTTCCGTCAAAGGCTTGCCGAGCCGGGCTTCGATGGCGTCACGGAGCGCCGGGCCGTCGAAGCCGGCGGGATCGGGATAGGTCTTGAGCGCCTGGCGCTGCACGAACAGGCGCTTGCAGGCGTGGATCGGGTCAAGGGCTTCCGTTTCGTGTTTCAGCGCGGCGATTTCTGGCTGGATTTGGAACAGCTCGGCGACGAAGCCGTCCAGATGCGGGCCGAGGGCGACGACCAGATCGGATTCCTCGCGGCCGGTCAGGCTGTCC
>DATAYA010000090.1:0-2672 GCA_036272815.1 Acetobacteraceae bacterium | reverse complement strand
CGCGACGGGGTAGAACTCACCACCGCGCTCTACTGCTGGGCGCGGGCTACATCGGCAATAACGGTGCACAGCCCGTCGACAACGCGGCCGACGGTCGCCTCGTCCTCAGCCTCCGCCATCACCCGGATCAGCGGCTCGGTGCCGCTCTCGCGGATCAGCAGCCGGCCGGACCCGTTCAGCGACGCCTCCACTTCGGCGACCGCCTCGACCACGCGCGGATGCTGCAACGGGGAGACCCCGGCAAACCGCACGTTCTTCAGCCGCTGCGGCAGCGCCGTGAAGACCCGGCACACCTCGCTCGCCGGCCGGTTTTGCTCGACGATCACCGCCAGCACCTGCAGCGCTGCGAGCAAGCCATCACCGGTCGTCGCGAAGTCCGACAGGATGACGTGGCCCGATTGCTCGCCGCCGACATTGGCGCCGACCTCTCGCATCCGTTCCGCGACGTAGCGGTCGCCGACCCGGGTGCGATGCAGGTCCAGCCCCGCCTCGCGCAAAAACCGCTCCAGTCCCAGGTTCGACATCACGGTCGCAACGATGCTGCCGCTGCGCAGCCGGTCGGCCTCGTCCCAGGACCGAGCGATCAGCGCCAGGATCTGATCGCCGTCGATCAGCTCGCCATGCTCATCCGCCATCGCCACGCGGTCGGCGTCACCGTCCAGCGCGATCCCGAGATCCGCGCCATGCTCTATCACCTGGGCGCGGAGAAACTCGGGGGTCGTCGAGCCGCAGTCGCGGTTGATGTTGAAGCCGTCGGGCGTGACGCCCACCGGGATGACGGTCGCGCCCAGCTCCCACAGCACGGTCGGCGCGACGCGGTAGGCGGCGCCATGGGCGCAATCGATGACGATCTTCAGGTCGTCCAGGCGCCGGCCGCGCGGGAAACTGGCCTTGGCCGCCTCGATATAGCGGCCGCCGGCATCCTCGAGCCGCGCGGCGCGGCCCAGCGCGGCCGGCTCGGCAAGGCGCGTGGCGAACTTGCTGTCCATCATCGCCTCGATTTCCAGCTCGGTCGCGTCGGACAGCTTGGTGCCGTCGGGGCCGAACAGCTTGATGCCGTTATCCTCGAACGGGTTGTGCGAGGCGGAGATCATCACGCCGAGATCGGCGCGCAGGCTGCGCGTCAGCATGGCGACGGCCGGCGTCGGCAGCGGACCCAGCAGGGTGACGTCCATGCCGGCGCCGATGAAGCCGGCGGTAAGGGCGGGCTCGATCATGTAGCCCGAGAGGCGCGTGTCCTTGCCGATGACCACCCGGTGGCGGTGGTTGCCACGGGTGAACAGCAGCCCGGCGGCCTGGCCGAGGCGCAGTGCGATCCCCGCGGACATCGGGTCGGAGTTGGCCTTGCCGCGTATGCCGTCGGTGCCGAACAGGCGTCTGGCTTTGGTCATCTATTTGCGTCCTCAGCGAAGGCGCTGATGTAGCGCGGTCGCTGGGCAAGAGAGAAGCGTTCCTCACGCGGAAGAGATCAGAGCACTCCACAGCCGGAGCGCTTGCGCAGTCTCCGCAACGTCATGGACCCGCAAGATGTGCGCCCCGCGAGAGACAGCGAACAGCCCCGCGGCCAGCGAGCCCGGCAACCGGCGCCGCGGATCGGGCTCGCCGCCGATGCGGCCGATGAAGGATTTGCGGGAGACACCCACCAGGATGGGACGGCCCAGCACGGCAAGCTCCGGCAGGCGGCGCAGCAGTTCCAGTGAATGCGGCGCCAGCTTGGCGAAGCCGATGCCGGGGTCGATCGCGATCGCGTCGCGCGCGATACCGGCCTGTTCGGCGGCCTGGATGCGCGCGGCGAGTTCGTCCACGACCTCACGGGCGATGTCGGTATAGGCGGCACGCGCGTTCATCGATGCCGGATCGCCGCGCATATGCATCAGCACGACCGGACAGCCGCGCGCCGCGGCCAGGGCGGCGGCGTCCGGATCGTGCGTCAGGGCCGAGATGTCGTTGACGATGGCGGCCCCGGCATCCAGCGCGGCGGCCATGGTCGCGGCGTTGCGGGTGTCGATCGACACGCGCAGGCCGGCTCGCGCCAGCGCACGGATCACCGGCACCACCCGGCTTTGCTCCTCATGCGGCGGGGTGGGCATCGCGCCAGGGCGGGTGCTTTCGCCGCCCACGTCGATGATGTCCGCGCCGGCTGCCGCCATCGCTTGCCCTGCGGCAATGGCTCGCTGCGGGTCGAGATGGTCACCGCCGTCGCTGAAGCTGTCGGGCGTGACGTTGAGCACGCCCATGATGCGCGGGCGGTCGAGCAATAGGCCGGCCCAGGTGGCGGGGGGTCTCCGGCTTGCCGGAGCCTGACGATCTGGCGCGCCTGCTTGAGACACGGCCGCCGGCGCGTCACACGCGCAGATGGTCCGGAATCCGCAGTCCGAGCCGCGTCGGCACGTTCCATAGCTCGCGAACCTGCCGGATGACGTGGAAGCCGGCCCGCAGATAGGTGGGCAGCGCGCGGGCATGGTCGGCGGTGCAGGTGTTCACCGTCATTCCGCGTGCGCCCTGCCGCCACACCGTATCCACAGCCTGGCGCAGGAATGCATAGCCGATGCCGGTGCCGACCGAGCGTGGCATCAGGCCGAAATAGCCGAGATTGATGTCCGGCCAGAAGCGTGCGTCGAGCTCGAAGAAGCCGGCCGGCTCGCCACCCGCATAGAGCACGTGGATCGACA
>DATAYA010000089.1:0-5208 GCA_036272815.1 Acetobacteraceae bacterium | reverse complement strand
CGCCGACCTCCCCTGCGCCGCCGCCCCCGGCCTCGATCATGTTCGCGCAGCACTCGGCGGCGCCGCCATCGACGCGATCGCGCTTCCCGCAGAGGGCAGGCGCAAGCGGCTGCTGCTCGCCGACATGGACAGCACGATCGTCACCGGCGAGACCCTCGACGAACTCGCCGCCTTTGCCGGCGTCCACGACCGCATCGCCGCCATCACGCGGCGCAGCATGAACGGCGAGATCGATTTTTCCACGGCCCTCCGCGAGCGGGTGGCCCTGCTGCGCGGCCTGAAGCTCGACGCGCTGGAGCGCACCTGGGCGGGCGTGCGACTTACCTCCGGCGCCCGGACGCTGGTCGCGACGATGGCTGCCGCCGGCGCCCGCACCGTGCTGGTCTCCGGCGGCTTCTCGTTCTTCACCGGCCGCGTCGCGGCTCTCGCGGGCTTCGATGCGCACCACGCCAACCGCCTGCTCGACGATGGCGAGGCGCTCACCGGCGAAGTGGGCGAGCCGATCCTCGACCGCAACGCCAAGCTCCGCACCTTGCGCGAGTTCGCCGAGCGCCTGTCGCTCCCCCGCGCGGCGACGCTGGCGATCGGCGACGGCGCCAACGACCTCGCCATGCTGCGCGAGGCCGGGCTCGGGATCGCTTTCCACGCGAAGCCCGTGGTGCGCCGCGAGGTCGCGTGCCGGATCGACCACGCCGACCTGCGGGCGGTGCTGTTCGCGCAGGGTTTCCGCGCGGCGGAGTTTGCGGAGGGCTGAGCTCCTGTAAGGAGCTGGCATTTTACGAAACTGGATCGGTGCCGGGCACGCTGAGCGGCTGCGCCGACACGCCGGTTTTCAGCGGCTTCAGCTACGCTATCAACAATGCGAACCAGTACTCCATCCTGCTGCACGACATCGAGACGTCCGCCTCCGTGCCCGAGTCCGCTGAACTCGGGCTGGTCGGCCTCGGCCTGATCGGTCTCGGCGTGGTCCGCCGCCGCCGCTGACGCCGCACTCGGTGCTACGGCGTTCTCACCGCCGCATGCGTCGCGACAGCATCGCGTCGAACGCTGTCAGGATCTCGCCCACCTGGGCGTTCTTGTGGCCGAGCGGGCCATCCTGCTCCTCCGGATGGACCAGCATCGTCGGGTTCGCCTCGAAGACCAGCACGCGCCCGTCCGGCAACAATCCAAAATCCACCCCACAATAGTCGAGGTCGATCCGCGTGCCGATCGCGGCGATCGCGGCGGTGCCGCGCGGCCCGAGCACCCTGTCGGGATCATCGAGGAAACGGCGTTCCTCCTCGAGCTTCCACGGATGCGCGGCCATGTCGGCCGAAAAATAGTGCACGATCCAGTCCTGCGAAATCGCCAGATGATACGGATACGGCACCCGATCCACGAAGATGATGCGGTACTTGCGGCAGTACCCGTCGGCGGCGCGAACGTCGTAAAATTCCGACGCGTAAAACTCGCCCGAACCCGGCACCCCGCGGTCGTCATCGTCCACGCGCAGCAATCCCGCGCCGCCATGCGAGCCCACCGGGCGCAGCACCAGCGGATGGCGCAGCCCAGCCGGCGCCGGGCCGGACGGAACGCGCAGGACAAGCGGCACCACTGCGCCGTCGATGCCGTCGAGCAGCGCCGGCAATCGATCCCGCCGTGTCGCGGCGACACGTGGCGGGGGGTTGACGAGCGGCCTGCCGGACGCGGCCACGACGCGGCCGATGCGCGCCGTGGTGGCGGCCGAGAGGTCCGCCTCGCCGATCGCGTTCACCACAAGATCGAACCGCGGCAGCGGCGGCGACGGATCGCCGTGCTCCGCGAACCACCAGATGCGCGCATGGGTGCGCGCCGGCAGCAGATGCTCCAGCGGCACGTTGGATTGCGTCGTCGTCGCCAGGATCAGCACCGTGCGCGTCGCGTGCGGGCTCGCTTCCAGCAGCACGGTCTCGGACCGCAGACCCGCTTCGGCGTGGCGGCGCGCGTCCTCCGGACGTCCATCGGCGTACGCGATCGCAGCCAGCGCGTGCTGCGCGGTGGCGAGATCGGGCCGGATCGCGACCGCCCGCTCCAGATGCTGCCGCGCCGCCACGGGCCGCCCGAGCTTGCGCAGCGCAAGGCCGATCTGTGCCAGCGTCGCGGCGACGTCCGCATCCGGGCCGCCGGAACGGCCGCGAATGTCGAGCGCCTCCCGATGCAGCGCCAGCGCCGTGGCGGCGTCATCCTCCTCCAGCGCCAGATTGCCCAGGCTGGTCAACGCGGTCGCGACCATCGCATGCTCCGGGCCGAGTGCCGCGCGCCAGATCGCCAGCGCCCGCTCGTGCGCGGTGCGGGCAGCAGCCGGCTCCCCAAGTGAGCGGAGCGCGACGCCGAGATTGTGCAGGCTCTCGGCGACGTCAGGGTGGTCGCCGCCAAGCAGGCCGAGGCGAGAGGCGAGCGCCGCCTCGTGCTGCCGCCGCGACATCGCGTGGTCCCCAAGGGCTGCGGCAACCACGCCGAGATTGGACTGGATCGAGGCGGCGTCGAGCTGCGCGTCCCCGGCGCCTTCCAGGAGACGGAGCGCCTGTTCCCAGTGCTGTCGCGCCCGGGAATGGTTGCCGCGCCGGAACGCCTCGGTGGCGAGCGCGTGCAGCGTGGCCGCACGCGCCCCAGGCCCGGCGCGGGAGATGCGCTTGCTCGGCATGCAGCATCGTGGAGCACGGTCGGGGAAGGATCAAACGCCCGGCACGGCCAGGGGGCAGGGCGAAACATCACCTCTTGCTGCATCACACCGGACCTGCCACCACTCCCGTCACGATGTCGATGCCCGGATGGCTGCCGCTGCTGCTGGGCTTCCTCACCGCGGTCGGTCCGATCTCGACCGACATGTATCTCCCCGCCTTTCCGGCAATCGAGGCCAGCCTCGGCGGCGCGCCGGGCACCGCGCAGATCACCCTCGCCACCTGGTTCGCCGGCCTCGCGGTCGGGCAGATCACCCAGGGCACGCTCTCCGACCGCTTCGGCCGCCGCGGCCCGCTGCTGGTCGGGACCGCCATCTACACCATCGCCTCGGTCGGCTGCGCGCTCGCACCCGGGCTCGCGGCTCTCTCCGTCTGGCGCGCGGTCGCGGCGTTCGGCGGCTCGGCCAGCATGGTGATCCCGCGCGCCATCGTCCGCGACCTCGCCGACGGCCACGGGGCGGCGCAGTTGATGTCGCGGCTGATGCTGGTGATGGGGGCCGCGCCCATCCTGGCCCCGACGCTCGGCGGCGCGGTGCTGGGCTTCGCATCCTGGCACGCGATCTTCTGGATCGCGGCGGCCTATGGCGTGGTCTGCCTCGTCGTGGTCTGGGCCTGGCTGCCGGATACGCTGCCGCCCGACCAGCGGGTGCGGCTGCGGCTCGGCGCCCTGGTCAGCCGCTATGCCGCGATCGGCCGCGAGCGGTCGTTCCTCACCCATGTCCTCGTCGGCAGCTTCGCGATGTTCGGCATGTTCGCCTATCTCGGCGGCTCGCCTGGCGTGTTCATCAACATCTACCACCTGGAGCCGGCCATCTATGGGATGCTGTTCGGCAGTTGCGCCGCCGGGCTGATTGCGGCCAGCCAGGCGAACCCCCGCCTGATCCGCCGCTTCGGGCCGGAGCGTGTGCTGAGCACGGCCGCCTATCTGTTCCTGCTCGCCGGAGCAGCCCTGGCGGCCGTCACCTTTGCAGGCCGCGCGGGGCTGATCCCGGTACCGCTGGCGGCCGTGTACCTGCCGATCTGGATTGCTATCGCCAGTTGCGGGTTCATCATGCCGAACGCGACCGTCGGCGCCCTCTCGCGCCATGCCGCCCACGCCGGGAGCGCCTCTGCGTTGATGGGGACCCTGCAATTCGTGCTGGGCGCGATCAGCGGTTCACTGGTAGGCGTATTAGATGATGGGACGGCGCGGCCCATGGCGCTGCTGATGCTTGCGGGCGGGCTCGGCGCGGCGGCCGCGGACCGGGCCAGATTGCGGACCGAGAAGAAGGGGTGACGCATCGATGAGCCTGATTGTCGGAATACCGGCCTGCTCCAAGATCATCGGCATCGAGCCGCAGCACGCGACGCCGCAGCGTTACGGCGCCGCGCTGATGGAGGTGGCAGGCGCCGTTCCCGTGCTGATCCCGCCGGTGGGCGAGGCCGAACTCGCAGTGCTCGACCGCATCGACGGCCTGTTGATCTCCGGCAGCCCGAGCAACGTCGCCCCCGACCTCTACGGCTGCACCAAGAGCCTGACCCCCGGCAAGCACGACCCGGCGCGCGACGCGACCACGCTGCCGCTGATCCGCGCGGCTCTGGCACGCGGGCTGCCCCTGCTCGCCATCTGCCGCGGCATCCAGGAGCTGAACGTCGCCCTCGGCGGCACCCTCCACCAGCAGGTGCACGGGCTCGCCGGCCGGGCCGACCACCGATCCGGCCCCGGTACGCTCGCCGAGAAATTCGGCCTCAAGCACACGGTCCGGCTGTCCGGCCAGCTCGCCGCCCTGATCGGACGCGAGGAGATCACCGTGAATTCGCTGCACGAGCAGGCGATCGACCGCCCGGCCGATTGCCTCGCCGTCGAGGCGGTTGCCGAGGACGGCACCATTGAGGCGGTGCGCGTCACGGACGCGGCTGGCTTCGCCTTCGGCATCCAGTGGCATCCCGAGTGGGACGCCGCCGAGCATCCCGACCGCGCCGCCATCTTCCGCGCATTCGGCGACGCCTGCCGCAAATGGCGCGACAAGGGCGCACGCGATACACTCCGGGAGGCCGCGTGATGCGGGAGAACAGCGCCGTCCCCCTAATCGCCCGCATCCTGGGCAGCATCATCTTCATCCTCGCCGGCTGGGGCAAGGTGATGGCCGGGGGCGCCATTGCCACGATGATGGCGAAAGAGGGCCTGCCGTTCCCGCTCGCCGCCGGCATCCTCGCCGATGTCGTGGAGTTGGGTGGTGGCCTGTTGCTGCTGTTCGGCCTGTTCACGCGTCCCGCAGCGGTCGTGCTCGCGCTATGGTGCATCGCGACCGCGCTGGTCGCGCACACCGACTGGTCGAAGCCGGGCAACCAGACCAACTTCATGAAGAACTTGGCGATGTCCGGCGGCTATGTCGCGATGGCCGGCCTCGGCGCCGGCGCGATCAGCCTGGACGCGATGCTGCGCCGCCGCCGGGTGATCGTGCGCGCCTGATCCGCCTCAGCCGCTCAGCGCGAGCCGCGACGCTGCCCGGTGGCGGCCGATCAGCGG
>DATAYA010000088.1:0-12061 GCA_036272815.1 Acetobacteraceae bacterium | reverse complement strand
GCCGGGGATCGCGATCGCGCCGATGCCGGCCAGCACTCCGAGGCCGCCGCCGATGACGGTGCCGATCGAGGCCCCGGCGGCCGCGCCGCTGCCGGCGCGCGTGGTGCCCTCGTCGACGAATTCCTCGTCGGTGGTCCCGATCATCCTGGCTCCCGCGCCGACGGGTACGCCGCCCGTGAGGCCGGTGCCGGTCGGCCCGATGCCCGTGGGTCCGGTGTCCATGCCGCCGATCGCCGGCGTGCCGAGACCCGTGCTGCCGACGCCCGCGGTGCCGACGCCTGTAGCGCCGACGCCTGGGGAGCCCGCGCCGGGGACGCCCGGGTCGGCCACAGATCGGCGGTCGCGGTCGGCGGCGACGATGCTCACCCGCTCGTGGGCGATGCCCGCCGCTTCGAGGTCGCGGACCACCTGGACCGCGTCCTCATGTGTGTCATAGAGCCGTGCGACTGTTCGCGTGGCCATTCTCCATCCTCCTGTTTTCTCGATGAGGCCCGCCATCCGCGCAACCGGATCGGGGAGGCCCGTGGGCGGCCCGGTGGGCGCCCCGGTCGGGGCGGACGCTGCCGCCGCCTCAGTGCGTTCCGACGTTGCCCTTGTAGTCGAGCCAGACGCCGACCGGCTTGCCGTCCTGCTGGGCGGTGCCGCGCCAGATGCCGTAGCGGTCCTTCTTCAGCCCGCTGACCTGGCTGAACCCGTGCGCCGCGATCCTGTGCGCTGCCTGCCCCTGGGTGAAGCTGTTGGCGCCGTGCGCCGGGGTCGCCGCATTGGCATTGGTGGTCGCGACCGCCTGGTTGTCGTTGCCGGAGGCGGCGCGCTGGCCGGCCGCCGCGCCCGCGGGCGCTCCGGGTGCCGCACCCACCGCGGGCGAGGGCATCATGTTCGTGCCCCCGGCGGCGGCGCCGGTCATCCGGCCCGAACCGTTGGCCGCCGAGCCATTCGCGTTGGTCCCCGGCGTGGCGAGCGTGCTCGGCGTCGCACCCGGAGCCCCGCCCGGCGCCGCGCTCACCGTCGCGGGCGCACCACCCACGCCACCGCCGGCGCCGGTCGTCGCGCCGGCATTGCCGGTGCTGGTCCCGGTCGTGGATTGGGTCGTGGATTGGGTCGTGGTCTGGGCCGTGGCAGGCTGGGCGCTGGCGGACGCCGCCAGCAAGCCCGCGGCCGCAAGGCCCAGGGCGAAGGCTTTCATTCCTCACTCCTCCTGTCGTGGTCGTGAGGGTGCAACGCCGCCCTTTGCGATCGGTTCGGCGCCGCCACGGACAAGCCGCTATGTCAGGTTTCGATCAGAGCCGGACCCGCGCGGTCCGGAACTACGACGTCCGGGGTGCCGCGAAGCGCGCGAAGGCGGCCGCGACGGTCGCATAGATCGGCCGCTTGAACGGCACCGCCAGCGCCGGCACCTCGGCGAGCGGCACCCAGCGCCAGGCGTCGAACTCCACGTGCGGGTCGGCATCCAGCCGGATGTCGGCGTCCTCGCCGAGGAACCGCAGCGCGAACCAGCGCTGCCGCTGGCCGCGGAACCGCTTTGGCAGCCGGCCACCCAGTCCGGGCGGGAAGTCGTACTCGAGCCACTCCGGATGCTCGCCGATGATCTCGGCGCGGTCGGTGCCGATCTCCTCGGCAAGCTCCCGCAGCACCGCCGTCCGCGGGTCCTCGCCCGGATCGATGCCGCCCTGCGGCAGTTGCCAGCCGCCGGCAGCGCCCTCCGCGTTCGGCAGGTCGGCGCGCCGCGCCACCAGCACGCGGCCGTCGCGCGCGAACAGCACCGCGCCCACGTTCAGCCGCCACGGCAGGCCAGAGGGGGGCAGGGCAGACGGGGGCAGCCCCGAATGGCTCATTCCGCCGCCACGCCCGCCGGCCGGCCCGCAATCGCGCTCGCCGGCACGAGGAGCAGCCCGCGCGCGCCGAGCCCGGTCGCCCAGGCGATCAGGTGCCGCAGCGTCGCCGGCCGCAGCGGCCCGGCGAGCCCGAGCGCCGAACCATGCGCGCGCGCCCGCGCCTCCAGCCGCGCCAGCGCCGCATCGATCGCCGCTGGGTCGGGCGGCTCGTCCACCACCACATCGACGCTGCGGCCCGATGCGAGCACCGGGGCTGGCGCCCCCGGCCGCGGGTCGAGATAGAGCAGCCCGCGCCCGGCCAGCGCCCGCTGCATCGCATCGAACGCCGTCGGCGTCGCCGCCAGCCGCTCGCCGCGCATCCCGTCGAGCGCCCCGATCGCCCCCACCGCGCCCGGGATCCGGGCCAGCGCCCAGTCCAGCGCCGCAAGGTTCTGCGCCGGCGAGTTGGCCACCAGCAGCGCATGGTTGCCGGGATCGTTCAGCGGATAGCCCTGCGGCTCCATCGGGATCGAGACCAGGATCTCGTGCCCATGCGCCCGCGCCTGCGCCAACAGGTCATCGGGCGCCACCGCATAGGGCGAGAAGGCAAGGTCGACCGCGGCCGGCAGCTTGTCGATCGCGACCTCGCTGTCGGCGGCGGCGAGGCCGAGCCCGCTCACCACCATCGCGACCATCGGCCGCCCGTCGGCCGGCGGCGGCACCGCGGCATAGGCCTGCATCGGCTGCAGCCCGTCCGCCCCGATCCGCGGCAGCATCACGCCGGGTGCGCCGGGATCGGCCGCCAGCAGCGCCGCGTCCGGCGGCGGGATTGCCGGGTCGGTCCGCAACACCGCCCTGATCGCCGGACCCGGCGAACCGGGTTTTTCGGTAACGGCCTTCGCCGGCGCAGGAACGGCGACACCCGCCGCCGCCTGCGTGTCCGTGGGCGCCGTCACCCCCCGGCTTCTTCAACACCGGCGTCATTGCCGCCGCGTTCGTCGCCGTCGGCCGGGCGAGACCGGCGGATGACGCTGCGGCCGGTGGCGCCGAAGCGAGCTTGCCCACCTTGGCACCCGTGTCTCGGCCGGCGCCCGCGCGCGCCACGACAGCCGCCGGCGGCCCGAGCACCTGCAACGTGGCCGCACCCGCACCCGCGATCACCAGCAGCGCCACCCAGAACCACGCCAGCGCCACCAGACCCGGGGCCACCAGACCCGGCGATCGTCGCGGCGCCGGCGCGTCCACTCCTGCCTCGTCGGCGGACGGAAACGGCTGCTCCAGCGGCGGCTCCTCCTGCCGCTTCCCCTCCGCGCCCTGCCTCAGCGGCTGACCCGGCGCTGCGCGGCCATCGCCCGCACGACCACCAGCGCCTGCTGCAGCTGGAAGTCGGTCGCCGGGTTCTTGGCGTCGAGTTTGGGCCAGTTCGCCGGCGGCTTGGCCGGGATGTCATGCACGATCGCCGGCAGGTCGGTGCGCGGCGGCGGCCCCTTGGTGCCGCCCTCGTTGGTGATCGTGTGGTTGAGGTCGAGTTCGCGCTCCGGGCCGAACTGGTCCACCGGCTTCGGTGTCTCCGCCACGGGCACGTCCGGCGAGATGCCGAGCCCCTGGATCGAGCGTCCGGACGGCGTGTAGTAGCGCGCCGTCGTCAGCCGCATCGCGCCGTTGCCCGGCAGCGGGATCACCGTCTGCACCGAGCCCTTGCCGAAGCTGCGCGTGCCCACCAGCACCGCCCGCCGCTGGTCCTGCAACGCGCCGGCGACGATCTCGCTGGCCGAGGCCGAGCCGCCGTTGATGAGCACCACCAGCGGCACGCCGTGCGTGATGTCGCCCCCCGCCTTCGCATCCCAGCGCTGGCTGTCCTCGGGATGCCGCGCTTTGGTCGAGACCACCTCGCCGCTGTTGAGGAAGTTGCTGGAGACGTCCACCGCCTGATCGAGCAGCCCGCCCGGGTTGTTGCGCAGGTCCAGCACGACGCCGGCCAGCCTGTCGCCGGCCTGCTGCTCGAAGCCGCTGATCGCCTTCCGCAGGCCGGGGTCGGTTTCCTCGTTGAACTGGGTCAGCCGGACATACCCGATGTCGCCGAACATCCGGCTCTTGACGACCTGGATGTGGATGATCTGGCGGGTCAGCGTCAGCTCGATCGGCGTGTTGATGCCGGCCCGCTTCAGCGTCAGATGGATCGTGCTGTCCGGCGGCCCGCGCATCTGATCGACCGCCTGGTTGAGGCTGATGCCCTCCACCGTCTTGTGGTCGATCGCGGTGATCAGATCGCCGGGCTTGATGCCGGCGTGCGCCGCGGGCGTGTCGTCGATCGGGCTCACGACCTTGATGAGCCCGCCATCCTGCGTCACCTCGAGCCCGAGGCCGCCGAACTCGCCGCGCGTCTGCACCTGCATGTCGCGCCACTCCTTGCGGTCCATGTAGTCGGAATGCGGGTCAAGCCCGGTCAGCATCCCGTTCAGCGCGTTGTCGATCAGCTTGCGGTCGGAGACCGGGTCGACGTACTCGGCGCGCACCCGCTCGAACACGTCGCCGAACAGCGTCAGCAGCCGGTAGGTCTCGGCGCGGTTGTTGTCGACGTCCTGCGCGAACGCCGGCTCGATCCCGAGATGCCGCGCCACCAGCCCGGAGGCCGGTGCCGCAGCGATGCCGGCGGCGAAGGCGGCCCCAAGGAGCAGCCCGGTGCGATACTTCATACGCGTCATCCTCTCTCGCACGGGCCTCTGTCACCCGGCATCCATCACGCTGGCCGATCTGGCCCGCGCATCAATCCAGCAACTCCCGGCCCGACAGGGGGTGTTAACAGGGGTCATTCATCCCTTCGCCCGCAGCCACGGCGCCGGATCGACCGGCTGCCCGTCGCGGCGCAGCTCCACGTAAAGCGAGGGCCTGCCACCCGGCATCACTCCCACCGGCGCACCAGCCTGCACCGAACGCCCTACCGATACGTCAAGACGGTGCAGTCCCGCCAGCACCAGATGGTAGCCGCCGCCGCAGTCCACGATCAACAGTCGCCCGTAGCTGCGGAAAGGAGCGGCGAACTCGACCTGCCCGGCGCAGGGGGAGACCACGCGCGCCCCCGGCGGCGTCGCATAGGAGAGGCCCTCGGCAGGACCGGCGTCGGTCTCGGCGCCGAACGCACGCACCAGCCGCCCGGCCACCGGCGCGTGGGCCACCGGCGCATGGCCGGCCGCCGCGGCGATCCCCGGCCCCGCCGGAACCGCGAACGCCACCGCCCGCGGTGTCGCCGCGTCAGCCTTGGCCGCATCCGCCCGCGTCCGCCGCTTCTGCCGTGCCTCCGTCTCGGCCGATGCCGCGGCCGCACGCCGGTCGGCCTCGATCCGGCCCAGCAGGCCGCGCAGGTCGCCCGCCTGCCCGGCATCCGCGGCGGCCACCCGTGCCGCCGCCGCCGCCGCGTCGTTCGCAGTCCGCTCGACCGCTCGGGCGCCGGCGATCCGGGCATCCAGCGCCGCCGCCTCCGCCCGCTGCGCCGCCCCCGCCGCCGCCAGGTTTCGCGCCGCCACGGTGATCTTCCCGGCCAGCGCCGCGACCCTGTCCTGTTCGCGCCGCAGCGCTTCCGCGTCCTGCTCCAGCCGCTGCGACAGGCCGCGCATCACCAGCACCCCCACCAGCGTCTCGGTCGGCGGCGCCGGCACCGCGAGCAGCGTCTCGGTCGGATGCAGCGCGAGCCGCTCAATCAGCGGCAGCAGCGGCGCGAGGTCCGCCGCCCGCGCCGCCAGCGCCGCCTCGGCGACCGCGCGCCGGCGGCGCAGACCATCCATCCGGTCGGCCGCCGCCGCCAGCGCCTGCTCGGTCGCCTGCAGGCGCGCCGTCGCCGCGATCAGGGCTGCGGAAAACCGCTGCTGGTCGGCCAGCGCTCCCGCCGCCCGCGCGCTCGCCGCCTCATGCCGCGCAAGTTGCGCCGCCCGGTCGCGCTCGGCCTGCTGCAACGCCGCCTGCGCCGCGACCGCCGGATCGGGCAGCGGCGGGATCGGCAGCGCCAGGATGTGGTGAGGCGCGATGTGCCGGGGAGCGATGTGCCGGGGCGCGATGTGCGACGGCGGGCGCGGCGGCGTCCGCCCGCCCGCCGCAGCGACGAGCGGCAGCAGCAGCATGGCGGCCAGCGACGCGAGCCGCCTCCGGCCCGCGCCCGGCCTCACGCCGCTCCGCGCAGCAGCGAGCGCCCGGTCATGGCGGCCGGTGGCGCGATGCCCATGAGCGTCAGCACGGTCGGCGCGAGGTCCGCCAGCCGGCCGTCCGCGAGCCGTGTCCCGGCAGGGCCGCCCGCCAGCAGCACCGGCACCGGATTGAGCGTGTGCGCCGTATGCGGGCCGCCGGTCGCCGGATCGCGCATCAGCTCGGCATTGCCGTGATCGGCGGTGACCAGCAGCGCCCCGCCCGCCTCCGAAATCGCCTGCGCGATCCGCCCGAGGCCGGCGTCCACCGCCGCCACCGCCCGGATCGCGGCCGGCAGGCTGCCGGTGTGGCCCACCATGTCGGCATTGGCGAAGTTGAGCACGATCAGGTCATAGCTCCCCGACCCGATCGCCGCGACCGCGCGCGCCGCCAGGTCCGGCGCCGACATCTCCGGCTGCAGGTCGTAGGTCGCGACCTTGGGCGAGGGTACCATGATCCGCTCCTCGCCCGGATATTTCTGTTCCGCGCCGCCGTTCAGGAAATACGTGACATGCGGAAACTTCTCCGTCTCCGCCATGCGGAGCTGCCGCCGCCCGGCGGCGGAGACCACCGCGCCCAGGATGTCCGTCAGTTTCTCGGCCGGCAGGATCGCCTCCATCAGCGGCGCCAGCGCGTCGCTGTAGCGCGTCATCCCGGCCGCCGCCGCGAAGCGGATCGCGCGCGACCGGGGAAAGCCGTCGAAATGCGGATCGAGCAGGGCCGCCAGCAGCTCGCGCACCCGGTCGGCGCGGAAGTTGAAGCAGAGCACGCCGTCGCCGTCGCGCATCCCGTGATAGTCGCCGATCACCGAGGGCGGCAGGAACTCATCGGTGACCTTGCGGGCGTAGCAATCGGCAATCGCGTCGCGTGCCGAGCCGAACCTGGCGCCTTTCGCCTCCGCCACGGCCTCGTAGGCGCGCGCCACCCGGTCCCATCGCCGGTCCCGGTCCATCGCGAAATACCGGCCGCCGACGGTCGCGATCCGGCACGAGGGCGGCAACGCAGCCGCGAGCGCTTCGAGATTCTCGCCAGCCGCATCCGGCGGCCCGTCGCGTCCGTCGGTGAAGGCGTGCAGAAAGGTCCTCATCCCGGCTGCATCCAGCACGTTTGCCAGTGCCGCCGCATGGTCCTGGTGCGAATGGACGCCGCCGGGCGAGGTCAGCCCGAGCAGGTGGCAGACGCCGCCCGAATCCTTGAGTTTCGCGATCAACCCGACCAGCGCGGGCATCTTCGCGAGGCTGCCATCCGCGATCGCATCGCCGATTCGCACCAGTTCCTGCGCCACCACGCGGCCAGCGCCGATATTCAGATGTCCGACCTCGGAATTGCCCATCTGCCCGTCGGGCAGCCCGACATCGCGCCCGCTGGTCCGCAGGAAGGCATGCGGACAGGACTGCCACAGCCGGTCGAACGCCGGCGTCTCGGCCTGTGCCACCGCATTGTCGGCGCGTTCCTCGCGAAACCCCCAGCCGTCGAGCACGACCAGCATGACAGGACGCGGCGGCAGGGGCGCGGGCATGCGCCTGCCTAGCGGAACGGAGCGTGGCCGGGCAAGGCTTGTGTATGAAACCGCCGGTTTACGAACCCCGGCCGTTCATGAACCCCGGCCGCCGCGATGATACGGATGCCCGGACGCGATCGCACGCGCCCGAAAAAGCTGCTCGGCCAGCATCGCGCGCGCCAGCAGATGCGGCCAGGTGAGCGGCCCGAGCGAGAGCGTTGCATCGGCGCGCGCGATCACGCCCTCGTGCAGCCCCTCGGCGCCGCCGATCAGGAAGCAGACCGGCCGCCCGAAGCCGAGCCAGCGTTCCAGCAGGAGCGCCAGCGCCTCGCTGCCCGGCGCCGCGCCCGCCAGGTCGAGCGCCACCGCGAAGCCGTCGCGTGGCAGGGCCGCAAGCAAAGCCTCGGCCTCCCGCCTGCGGATTTCGGCAACCGCGCCGCGCGCCTCGGCGATCTCGGTCAGTCCGAGCGGCGGCCGCATCCGCCGCGCATAGCGCGCGAACAGCACCGCCTCCGGGGCATCCCGCCCAGCCCGGCCGACCGCGATCACGCGCATGGCCGCGGGCTATGGCGGAGATGCTATCCCGCGCCGACCCCCTCGGCCTGATCGTCGAGATCGGCGCCCCACATCCGCTCCAGCGCATACAGCGCCCGCGCCTCCGGCTTGAACAGATGCACGACGACGTCGCCCGCATCGATCAGCACCCAGTCCGAGCCGCGTGCACCCTCGATGCGCACGCGCCCTAATCCGGCCTCGCGCAGCTTCTCCTCGAGATGCGAGGCCATGGCAGCGATCTGCCGATCCGCGAGCCCGGTCGCGATCACCATCCGGTCGGCGAAGGCGGCGCGGCCGGCGACGTCGAGCGTCACCACCGCCTCGGCCTTGTCGTCCTCCAGGCTCGCCACGATCACCGCAACCATGCGGTCGAGCGATGCGGTATCGGCGGCCGATGCGAAAGGTTTCGCGGCGCGGGCCCGCGAACGGCGCGGCCCGGCGGCGACGGCGGATTTCTTGCGCACGCCCGGAGGGCGCGGCGAGGATGGGGTCTCGGCGCTGGCGCCGGTCTCGGTCGATGTGTCGATGGCTCTTCCTCCCATGACTGCACGCAAGGCACTTGCCGAGACAGCACGCTGCGCCACCGGCAGAAACGTCCAGGCCGGCGGCACCGCTGCGGCCAGCGCGGCCGCCCGCGACGATGTGCGTCTCGCATGGGCGAGCCGGTGCGCCGCCGCGCCCGCCAGTGCGGCCCGAGTGTAGGTCGGCCGCGGCAGCACGGCAAAAGGCATCGCCGTGACGATCGCATCCCACCGCCGCCAGCGCGGCAGTTGCACCAGGTTATCGGCGCCCATCAGCCAGACGAAGTGCGCGCGCGGAAACCGCGTGCGCAGCGCGCGCAGCGTGTCGGCGGTGTAGCGCGTGCCGAGCTTCTCCTCGATCGCGGTCGCGACGATGCACCGGCCGTCGGCGATCCGCCGCGCCGAGCCGAGCCGGGCCGCCATCGGCGCCATCCCGTCGCGCGGCTTCAGCGGATTGCCCGGCGAGACCATCAGCCACACCTGGTCCAGACCGAGCCGCCGCCGCGCGATCTCGGCGATGTGGCGATGACCGTCATGCGCCGGGTTGAACGAGCCGCCGAGCAGGCCCACGCGCACGCGGCGCCGGTCGCCGAAACGGGGGATCGGATCGGCGGCGCCGGTCAGGGGCGCACCTGCCCGTGGCCGAGCACGAGCGTGCGGTAGGTGGTGAGCTGTTCGAGCCCGACCGGTCCGCGCGCATGGATGCGTCCGGTGGCGATGCCGATCTCCGCGCCGAAGCCGAACTCGCCGCCGTCGCAGAACTGCGTCGATGCGTTCCACAGCGCGACCGCCGAACCGACACCTTGAAGAAATCGCGTGGCCGCCTCCGCATCCCCGGTCACGATCGCATCGGTATGTTCGCTGCCGTGGCGCGCGATATGCGCGAGTGCCGCATCGAGCCCATCGACCACCGCCACGGAAAGGATCGCATCCAGCCACTCGGTGCCGAAATCCGCATCCGTCGCCGCCGGCAGATCCGGCACGATCGCCCGCGCACCGGCATCGGCGCGAAAGTCGCAGCCCTCCGCACGCAGGTCGGCGACGATCGCGGGCAGCAGCGCGGGCGCGATCGCCGCGTCGATCAGCAGCGTCTCGGTCGCCCCGCACACGCCGGTCCGCCGCAGCTTGGCATTGCGCACGATCGCGCGCGCCATCGCCGGATCGGCGGCCGCGTGGACATAGGTGTGGCAGAGCCCCTCGGCATGGGCGAGCACCGGCACCCGCGCTTCGCGCTGCACGCGCTCCACCAGGCTGCGGCCGCCGCGCGGCACGATGACGTCGATCAGTCCCGCCGCCGCCAGCATGGCCGCGACAAAACTGCGATCCGCGGTCGGCGCCACCTGCACGGCCGCCTCCGGCAGCCCGGCCTCGCGCAAGCCCGCGGCAACCGCCGCATGGATCGCGCGCGCGCTGTGAAAGCTCTCCGAGCCGCCGCGGAGGATGATCGCATTGCCGGACTTGATGCAGAGTGCTGCGGCATCGGCGCCGACATTCGGGCGGCTCTCATAGATCATCCCGATCACGCCCAGCGGTTGCGGGATGCGCCGGAACCGCAGCCCGTTCGGCCGCGTCCACTCGGCCAGGCTGCGCGCCAGCGGATCGGGGAGTGCGGCCACATCGTCGAGCCCGCGCGCCATCGCGGCGATGCGATCCTGCGTCAGCGCGAGCCGGTCACGGAACGCGGCGCCGCCCGCGAAACCAGCGAGATCGGCTGCGTTCGCATCGAGGATCGCCCCGGCCGCCGCACGCAGCGCGCGTGCCGCCGCATGCAGGGCGGCGATGCGCTGCGCATCGGGCGCGTGCGCGAGGACCGACGCGGCAGCGCGCGCGGCGATCGCGGCTTCGTGCAGCGCCTGTCGCGCGGGATCGGTGTCGACGGTCATGCGCGCCACATGGTCATGCGGGCCACTCTGCGATCATTCCGAAGCTCTCACAACAGCACGAGGTCGTCGCGGTGGATCAGCTCGTCGCGCCCGCGCCAGCCCAGGATCGCCTCGATCTCGTCGGAGCGGTGGCCGGCGATGCGACCGGCCTCCTCCGCGCCGTACGCCGAGAGCCCGCGCGCCAGCGCCGCCCCGTCCGGCCCGCGCACCAGCACCGCGTCGCCGCGCTCGAACGTGCCTTCCACCGCGCGCACCCCCGCCGGCAGCAGCGAGCCGCCGGCCGCCAGCGCGCGCGCCGCACCGGCGTCGATCGCCACCGTGCCCGCCGGCAGCAGGCCGCCCGCGATCCAGCGTTTTCGCGCCGAACGCCCCTCGGGCGAGGCCAGGAACCAGGTGCAGCGCGCACCCGCCGCCAGCGCCCGCAACGGATGCTCGACGTGCCCGAGTGCGACTGCCATCGCGCACCCCGCCTGGGTCGCGATCCGCGCCGCCGCGAGCTTGGTCCGCATCCCGCCCGACGAATAGCCCGGCGGCGGATCGCCGCCCATCGCGTCGATCTCGGGCGTCAGCGCCGGCACCAGCGGAATATGCGCGGCATCGGCATCGCGTTTCGGATCGGCGGTGTACAGCCCGTCGATGTCGGAGAGCAGCACGAGCTGATCGGCCTGCACCATCTCGGCCACGCGCGCCGCCAGCCGGTCGTTGTCACCAAACCGGATTTCCGCCGTCGCGATGGTGTCGTTCTCGTTTATCACCGGCACGCAGCCGAGGCCGAGCAGCGTCGCCAGCGTCGCGCGCGCGTTGAGATAGCGGCGACGATCCTCGGTATCCTCGGGCGTCAGCAGCAGTTGCGCCGCGGTCTGCCGGTGCGCCGCAAGGGCGGCACTCCAGGCCTGCGCCAGCCGGATCTGCCCGACCGCAGCCGCCGCCTGCTTCTCCTCCAGCCGCAGCCGCGCCCGCGTCAGGCCGAGCGCCGGCCGGCCGAGCGCGATCGCACCGGACGAGACCGCGATCACCTGCACGCCGCGCACCCGCAGCGCCGCGATGTCGGCGGCCAGGCCGTCGAGCCATGCCGCACGCGGTGCGCAGGCGACGGGATCGACCAGAAGCGCGCTGCCGACCTTGACGACCAGAAGCCGGGCTTCGGCGAGGCTCGGCGTCATCCCGGTGCGGCCGGTCCGGCCGCCATCAGCACCCGTTGGTCCAGCTTCGCGCTTGCCGCAGGACGCTGGCGCCGCTCCGCCGCGATCGCATCGGCGACCGCGCGCAGCAGCGCCGGCACGCCCTGCCCGCTCGCCCCCGAGATCACCAGCGGCATCCGCCCGCACGCCCTCGCCAGCGCCGACCGCCGCGCCGCCAGCTCGGGCGGCGCCATCGCGTCGGCCTTGTTCAGCACGACGATCTCCGGCCGCGTCTCCAGCCCCGCGCCATACGCCGCCAGCTCCGCCCGCACCGTCCGCCATGCCTGCACGACATGGCCGGCGGCGCCATCGACCAGATGCACCAGCACCGCGCAACGCTCGACATGGCCGAGGAACCGGTCGCCGAGGCCGGCCCCCTCATGCGCGCCCTCGATCAGGCCGGGGATGTCGGCGAGCACGAATTCCTCCG
>DATAYA010000087.1:0-7594 GCA_036272815.1 Acetobacteraceae bacterium | reverse complement strand
GAAGGAGCGTTGCCCGCCGCGGCGCGCTCAGGTCTGCACAGCGGGCACCCCGAGCACCCCCCGCGCCGCCGCCGCATCCGCCGCGATCTGCGCGCGCAACGCGTCGAGCCCGGCGAAGCGGCGTTCCGGACGCAGGAAGGCATGCAGGGACACCGCGACCTCCTGCCCGTAGAGGTCGCCGGCGAAATCGAACAGATGCGCCTCCAGCCGGCTCTCGGTCCCGGCATTGACGGTCGGGCGGCGGCCGATATTGGCGACCCCCGGGACGACGGGGCCATCCGCGAGCCGTGTCGTGACCGCATAAACCCCCCGCGCCGGTTCCAGATGCTCGCCGAGGGCGACGTTGATGGTCGGAAAGCCGATCGTGCGGCCTCGGGCGTCGCCGTGTGCGACGATGCCGCTGATTGCCCAGGGGCGGCCCAGCTCGGCTGTCGCGCGCTCGGGATAGCCTTCCTGCAGTAGCCGGCGAATGCGCGTCGAGGAGAGCGGGCCACCGGCATCCGCCAGCGGGGGCACCACGGTCAGCCCCATGCCAAGCGCCTCCGCGGACCGGGCGAGCAGGCCGACGTCGCCGCCGCGGCGGTGGCCGAACGCGAAATCCGGCCCGCAGGCAAGGTGCCGCGCCCCGAGCCCGCGATGCAGCACGTCGGCCACGAATGCCTCCGCAGAGATCTGGCTGAACGCCTCGTCGAAGCGAAACTCGTAGACGATCGCCACCCCGAGCGTCGCCAGCAGTTCCGCCCGCGCCGGCGCCGGTGTCAGCCGGAACGGTGGGTCTTCGGGGCGGAAGAAGGCGCGCGGATGCGGCTCGAAGGTCAGCACCGCCAGCGCCGCATCCGGCCGGGCGGCGTGCAGGCTGCGGATCACCTGCGCGTGGCCGAGGTGGACGCCGTCGAAATTGCCGAGTGCCACGGCCGCACCCCGAGCATCATGCGGCAGGTCCTGCCAGGCGTGGAACCGGCGGATCACTCGGCCGCGGCGGCGGCGCCCAGGACCACGCGCGAGGGCACCATCACCAGCGCCTCGCCCGCGATCACCACCGTCTCGCCCACGCGGCAGACGGTGCGCATCGTCGCACGCCGGCGGGCTGGGTCCAGGGCAATGATCTCGGCGGTCGCGGTAACGGTCGCGCCGATCCTCACCGGGGCCAGGAATTTCAGCGTCTGGCTGAGATAGATCGTCCCCGGCCCCGGCAGGCGGGTGCCGAGCACGGCACTTATCAGCCCGGCCGACAGCATCCCGTGCGCGATCCGCTCGCCGAACTGGCTGCGCTTCGCCGCGTCCGCGTCGATATGGACGGGGTTGGTGTCGGTGCTGACGGCGGCGAACAGCAGGATGTCGGCCTCGGTGATAGTCTTGGCGACGCTGGCCGTCTGGCCGACCTCGAGATCCTCGAAGTGCAAGCTGCCGATGAAGTTACCGCCGTCCATGACTGCCCTGTGTTTCGATTGTGCGCTGCAACTTGGGATAACGACGCCGTAAAATCAACGGTCAGGAGCGAGTCGCTTCAACAGGAAGTGACGGACCCGCCCGGGCGGATATTCCGGGATGCGTCCGAACTCGCGGAAGCCGAGACCGGCGTAGAAGCCCGGCGCCTGGAAGCTGAACGTGTCGAGCCATATGCCGATGCAGTCGCGCGCCCGCGCCTCGGCCTCCGCCGCCGTCATCAGCCGCCGCCCGAGCCCCTGGCCGCGGCAGGCAGGAGCCACCACGAGCAGCTCCACGAACAGCCAGCGCCAGTAGGTCCGTCCCCACAGGCCGCCCTGGATGCCGCCATCCGCGTCCCGCAGGATGAGTGCCAGCGGCCGGTCGGCATCGGGTCCGCCCGCTTCGTCGTTGTAGGTTTCCAGCAATTCGGCGATGGCGCGGTGCTGCTCCGCACCGGGCCGCTCGACCCGCTCGACCGCGATCTTCATGCGGCCAAATGGACGTGATGCGGCAAGTCATGCAAGGCTCTGCCGGAAGCAGGAGGATCGCGATGCAGGGCTTGATCGTGGGCGTTGGCTCTGGACTGTCGGCCTCCTTCGCCCGCGCGCTCGCGGCCGAGGGCGCGCAGGTGGCGCTGGCGGCCCGGCGGACCGCGAAGCTTGACGGGCTCGCGCGCGAGACCGGTGCCAGCGTGCATGGCTGCGATGCGGCCGAGCCGGCGCAGGTCGCCGCCCTGTTCGCGGCGGTGCCGGCGCCGGACGTGGTGCTGTTCAACGCCAGCTTCCGGGTGCGCGGGCCGTTTGTCTCGCTTGATGCGGCGGAGGTGCGGCGGACGCTGGAGGTCTCGGCCTTCGCCGGCTTCCTGGTGGCACAGGCGGCGGCGCGGTCGATGCTGCCGCGCCGGGCGGGCACGATCATGCTCACCGGCGCCTCGGCGAGCGTGAAGGGCTATGCGCAGTCCGCCCCGTTCGCGATGGGCAAATTCGCCTTGCGCGGGCTGGCGCAGAGCATGGCGCGGGAGTTGCACCCGCACGGCATCCATGTCGTGCATGTCGTGGTCGACGGCGGCATCCGCGCCGAGGGCCGGCCCGACCCGGCGGAGGCGCCGGATTCGATGCTCGATCCGGACGCGATCGCGGCCACGATGATGGCCCTCCTGCACCAGCACCGCAGCGCCTGGTCGGACGAGATCGCGGTGCGGCCCTGGGTGGAGCGATTCTGAGGCGGCCCTCTTTTCTGAGGCGGCCCGCTTTCGGGGACCGTCAGCGCGGCTGCCGGCGCGGATCGAGCGCGAACACCCAGTCGCCGGTACCGGGCCATGTCTCCAGCATGTGCATCGGATTGACGCGCCACTCCGCCACCTGCGCCGGCCAGGACGGACCATTGCGCATCTCGCGCGGGACCGCGAAATACTCAGCGCCGCCGACCACGATCAGCCAGACGACCAGAACGCCGGCGAGCGGGCGCACCACCCCGCGCGCGTTCGCCGCGAGGCCGAGGATGGAGAGCCCGAACAGCACCATCGGCGGATAGGCATAGCGCATCCCGAAATCGACGGTCGCCATGTCCGACCCGCCCAGCATCGCACCCATGTAGGACAGCACCGCCATCAGCAGCGCGCAGGCAAACAGCCACGCCACCTCCTCCCGCGCCCGCCAGAGGATCGCGCCGCCGACGAGCCCGATCCCGAGCACGCTGCCGGCGGTCGACAGCAACGGCCAGCGGTGCGCAAGCAGGCCCGGCATGATGAATTGGCCGTCCACCACGCGGGCGAGATGGGCACCGGCCAGTGGCACGAGCATGTCCTTGACGAACAGCACGCTCAGCAGCAGCGGGACGCTCAGCTCCAAATGCCGGCCGGGCGCACGGTGCGTGGCATAGACCGCCATCTGAATGGCAGCGGCAGCGCAGATCAGCGCCGCCTGCCCCGCCCGTACCCAGGACCGGTCGCGCAGCGCGCGCAGCACGAATAGCGGGGTCGCGAAGATCGAGCCCGGCCCGCAGAGCGGGGCCGCCAGCAGCACCGCCCCGCGCAGCACGCCCACCGCGCCGCCGCGCACCGGGGCGGCCAGGATGATCCCGACGGCGACCATCATGTGGAAGTGGCTGGTGATCGAGTTCAGCCACACTTCCGACGACAGCGGCGGCGTCAGCACCAGCAGCAGCGATGCGATCAGCACCGGCCGGTCGCGCAGCCAGACGAACCCGCTGGTCAGCAGCAGCAGCGGCGGCAGGAGCTGGATCGCCAGTGCCAAGGCGACGGTGACGTGCGGCGCGTCCCGCAGCGGCACCAGATGGACGGCGAACAGCGTCGCCATCGTGGCGGCGAGATTGAGGTAGTCCTCGTGGACCGCGGCGATCGCCCCCCACCAGCCTTGGTTCCAGGCGGCGGCGAGATAGACGTTCCCTTCCTCCGCCCAGAGCCGCCCGTGGATCGCCACGACCGGCATCCGCACGAGCACCAGCACCGCATAGCCGACCAGAAGCAGCAGCTTCTCACGTGCGGACACGGGTCGATCGCGCAGGCGCGCGAGGATGGGCGCGGATGTCAGGGTCTGGACGCCGCTCATGCTCCGATCCGGCAGTTGGGGCGGGTGCAGAAAGTCGGCCGGGGGGCGGCTTGTCAAGCCGAGCGCGGGATCCCGCCGCGCGCGCGGGCCGGACCTATCAGGACAGCCGGTCGCCGTGAACGCGACGGACCGGAATCGCATCGATGTGGACTTCTTCGAGGCAACGGACATTGGTCGCCCAGGCGCCGGGCGCAGCGCTTGAGCGCCTGAACGGCAGGATTCCGCAGACCCGGCAGACATAGTCCCGCGCCGCGTGGGTGTTGAACATGGAGGTCGCAAGCTCCTCAAGCGGCGTCAGCAGCCGGAAACACTCCGGCGAGACCCGGTGGATCAGAGCGCCGCGCCGCCGGCAGATCGAGCAGTCGCAGGCCCGCACATGGTCGAGATCGGCATCGGCCTCGAACCTGACGCGGCCGCAATGACAGGAGCGTCGATAGGTCTGCCTCACGGATGTTCCGTGGTCGAGGCGAAGGACCCGGCAGCGACCCGCTCCGCCAGCCGCACGAACAGCGCCGCCGCCTGTTCCAACGCCGCGACCTCGATCGATTCGCCGGGCCGGTGCGCCTGCGCGATGTCGCCCGGCCCGAGCACGAGGCACGGCGCGATCGCCTGCAACTCCGAGGCATCGGTGCCGAACGGGACGGTTCGCGCCGCCTGCCCGGTCTCGGCCTCGGCGAGCCGCACCAGCGGATGGTCGGCCGGCAGCTCGGGCGGGCGGCCTTCGCGGGCTTCGTCGAGGGCGACGCCGGCCCGGACGGCGGCGGCACGCACCGCTGCCAGCACCGGCGCGGGATCGACGCCGGCGCTGTAGCGGAATTTTATCCGTGCGGTCGCCACCGGCACGGTCACGTTGAGCGCCGCGCCGTGATTGTCGAGGATCAGGTTGAAATCGCTGAACGGCGGGTCGTAGGCGGCATCGTGCATCGCCGGGTCGGTGCGCAGCCGCTCGAACAGGCCGCGCATCTCGGCCAGGAACGGGATCAGCGTCCAGTTGGCGTTTCGCCCGGCGCCGGTGCTGCTATGGGCCTGGACGCCCGTGGCCGTCGCGGTGAAGACGATGTGCGCCCGATGGCCCCGCACCGGCACCAGCCGCGTCGGCTCGGCGACCACGATCGCAGCCGGAGGCGCGTCGCGCAGCAACACCGACGCGGCGGCGACACGGCGGGCGCCCGCCTTCGTGGTCTCCTCGTCGGTGGTCAGCAGCAGCGTGAGCGGCACCGCCTCCGGCAAGCGGCCGGCGGCAGCCAGGATGGCGGCGAGCGGCCCCTTCATGTCGGCCGCGCCGAGCCCGTGCAGCACCCCGTCCTCGATCCGACCGGACCACGGGCCGCCGCCGGTCTCGGTCCAGCCGGTCTCCGGCACCGTGTCCATGTGGCCCGAGAGGGCGAGGCCGCCGCGACCACGCCTTGCCACCAGCGCGCGTTTCGCGACCCCGGCGGCGTCCGCGTAGTCGAGCCGCTCGATTACGAAGCCGGACCCGAAGCCGGCGAGCTCCGCCTCGATCCGCTCCGCGACCGGAAGGTTGGAGGCGGTGCTGCGGCTGTCGATGCGCACGAGGTCTGCGGCGAGACGGGCGATGGCGTCGGCGGTCGGCATTGTTGCGAGCATGGGGTGTCTGCCTCGGTTTCGTGCGGTGCTCTATACCAGTGGCGGAGGTCCTCCGCTGCCGCTCGCCGCCACCGCCGCCCTGCGCCCCCGACCGACGGCCACGCGCGCGCGACGCCCCGCGCTCGCCGCGTCCATCGCGGCGCATGCGGCGGCGTTCGCGCTGCTGTTTTGGGGGGCGCGGCAGACGGCACAGAATCGGCGCCCGTCATCGGCCCCACCACCGCTGGCGACGTTCGAGATGGTGGTGGCGCGGCATGCGACGGGCGCCGGCACAAAGGCAGCCGCCCCGGCCGGGTCGCGGCCGGCCTCGGCGCCGCGACCAGTCCCCGCGCCAGCACCGCCGAAACCGGCACCCGCCAGACCGGCACCTTCCAGGCCGGCACCTCCCAAGCCGACACCCCCAAGACCGGCACCCCCCACACCAGCACCCCCCAGACCGGCACCCCCCAAACCGGCACCCCCCAAACCGGCACCCCTCACGCCGGCACCCCCAAGACCGGCACCCCGGGTACCTGCGCCGCCCGCACCGGTCGAGCCACCGCCGCTGCATGCCCGGACCGCCACGGTTGCAGCCGCGATCCCCGCCCCCAGCCGCCCACCGCCGCCCCCGGCCGAGATTCGCCTCGGTTCGCTCGGACTGCCGGCCCTCGGGATCGTGGAAGGTCACCACATCACCCCGCCCGGTCCGGACGAGACCTGGCACAACAGCCCGCCTGTCTTCCCGCGCGAGGCGGCGCTGCTCGGCGAGCACGGCACGGTCGAGGTGCTGATCCATGTGGGACCGGACGGGCGGGCCACGGGGGTGGACGTGATAAAGAGTTCCGGCTGGCCGGTGCTGGATCGCGCGGTGCTGGATGCGGCGCGCGACTGGCACTTCCAACCGGGGCAGCGCGACGGCGTCCCGGTCGCCTCGGAGCTGCCGTTCCGGGTGGTGTTCAGTCGCGGGAGGCAGTGATGGTGCGGATCAACCGAGTGGTGACGCGAGGCGGCGACGGCGGGCAGACCTCGCTCGGCGACGGCAGCCGCGTCGGCAAGGACACCGCGCGCATCGAGGCGATCGGCGCCGTGGACGAAGCCAATTGCGCAATCGGCGTGCTCCGCCTCCATGCCGCGGGAGAGGCCGACGCGATGCTCGCGCGTATCCAGAACGATCTGTTCGACCTCGGCGCCGACCTGGCGGTGCCCGGAGCGGCAGGCGCAGGCTTGCGGCTGACGGACGTGCCGTCGGCGCGGCTGGAGGCGGAGGTGGCGGCTATGAATGCAGCGCTATCGCCGCTCCGAAGCTTCGTCCTGCCCGGCGGCAGCCCGGGTGCGGCGGCCGCACACGTCGCGCGGGCGAGCGCCAGGCGGGCGGAGCGCGCGGTGGTGCTGCTGGCGGCGGATGAAGCGGTGGGCGCGCCGGTGCTGCGGTTCCTCAATCGGCTGTCGGACCATCTGTTCGTGCTGGCACGAACGCTGAATGCGGCGGCCGGCGGAGACGTGATGTGGGTGCCAGGGGCAAATCGGTGATCGATCCCAAGCCGGTGTCGCCGAACGAAATCTTGCATACCGCCGGCAGGCCGTTGGAGTGCGCGGGGCCTCAGCTTGGAGGCACCATGTGCCGCGGGGACTGCCCCGGCGGTGTCGGCTCGGGCGTGGGCGGCGGGGCGCCGGGCGCGCCTTGGAGAATGACGCCGCCCCCCTGATAGGCGCGGTTCGCCTGCGGCGTGAAGGGACCGTGATCCACCGGACGCCCGGTTGAGCCCGGCACCTGCCCGGCCGTCGATCCGGTCCCTGTCCCTGGCTGGGCGCCCAGCGGAGACTCGGCGCCCGTTGGAGATTGGGCGAACGCGGGCGCGCTCGCCACTGTCGCGATCACCGCAAGCAGGAGAGTCTCAAGCAGGAGAGTCTTGCGCATCCTGTGCTCCGTCGTGGCTGGGCCGCCTCCCTTGCGTACACCCCATCCGCGCCGGCGGGAAGCCGGTCCGGCGCTACCGCACCAGCTCCGG
>DATAYA010000086.1:0-4811 GCA_036272815.1 Acetobacteraceae bacterium | reverse complement strand
GCGACGCTGGCGCAGGAATACAGCATCTCCGTCGCCAGCGCCGAAGGCTCGCTGAACTCGCCCAGCACCTCGGGCGAGGTCTGCGAGATCACGTCGTGCCGCATCGACAGCAGCGTGCCGTCGACGCTCGCGCCAAACCGGATTTTCTGGATCGTGCGCGGCCGATAGCCGTTGGAGGTGTACATCTGCCGCCGCGTCAGCACGAGCTTCACCGGCCGCCCGACCACCCGCGCCGCCATCGCGGCCAGCGTCGCCGGCGGCCAGGTGTTGCCCTTGGAGCCGAAGCCGCCGCCGACGAAGGGACAGAGGATCGTGATGTTGTCATGCGGGATGCCGAACAGCGTCGCCATCGACCCCTGCGCGCCGCTGATCGCTTGCGTCGCGGTCCAGACCGTGAGCCGGTCGCCCTGCCAGGCTGCGACGGTCGCGTGCGGCTCCATCGGGTTGTGGTGCTCGAGCGGCGTCTCGTACGTCGCGTCCACGCGCACGGCGGCGCCCGCGAATGCACCATCGGGATCGCCCCGCCTGCTGTCCGGCGGGCGGGTGCCGTTGCGAAAATCCCTGGGCGGATACGCCTGGTCAAGCACGGCGGCCATGTCGGTCACCGCCTCGCCTTGCTGGTATCGCGGCCGGACCGCCTCGGCGGCGGCGATGGCGCGGTCGAGCGTGTCGGCGACCGCAACAGCGACGTGCTGGCCGTTATAGTAGAGTTCGCCGTTCTGCAGCAGCGGCGCCGAGACGATGTGCGAGCTGGTCTGCTTCTGCCCGTTCGGTTTGTTCGTCAGGCCCGGCAGCTTCAGCGCATTCCGGGTGGTGATGATCGCGAGCACGCCCGGCATGTCGCGCGCCGCCCCGAGATCGAAGCCGGTGACGCTTCCGGCGCCGATCGTGCTCTGCACCAGCACTGCATGCACGACGCCGGGCGGAGAGAACTCTGCAGCATAGCGCGCGCCGCCGGTGATCTTCTGGCGGCCGTCGCGCCGGTCGATGGGCTGTCCGATCAGCATGGCGTGTTCCTTCAGGCGGCCGCGCTCTGCAACGCGCGGACGAGCGCGCGCGGCATCAGCTTCAGCTTGAATGCGTTCTGCGACGCCGGCTGCGCGCCGTCGGTGGCCAGCGCCGCCGCCGCGTGGAACGTCGCGTCGGTCGTCGGCTTCCCGCGCAGTGCGGCCTCGACCTGCGGCATCGCCCACGGTTTGGTGCCGACACCGCCCATCGCCACCCGCGCGTCGCGGATCGTCCCGCCGTCGATGTCGAGCCCGACCGCCGCCGAGACCAGCGCGAATTCAAAGCTCGCCCGGTCCCGGATCTTCACGTAGGCCGAGCGGCGGGCCGCCTCGCTCGCCGGGATGAACACCGTCTCGATCAGATCGCCCGGGACGAGCACGGTGTCCGCGTCCGGCGTGTTGCCGGGCAGGCGGTGCAGGTCGGCGACGGCGATGCGCCGCGTGGCACCGTTCGCGCCCCGCACCTGCACGGCAGCGCCGAGTGCAACCAGTGCCACCGCGAGGTCCGACGGGTTGCTCGCGATGCAGTCCGGGCTCGTGCCGAGCACCGCGCCGCTGCGGTTCTCGCCATGGATCGCGGGACACCCGGAGCCCGGCGCTCGCTTGTTGCAGGCAAAGCCGGGGTCGCGGAAATACAGGCACCGCGTGCGTTGCAGCAGGTTGCCGCCCATCGTCCCCATGTTGCGCACCTGCGGCGAGGCCGACGCCAGCAGCGCCTGCGACACCATCGGATAATCCCGCACCACCGCGGGATGCGCCGCGAAATCGGCCATCCGCACCAGCGCGCCGGCGGTGATGCCGTCCGCGCCGACGGTGACCGTCGCGAGCGGCAACGCGTCGAGATCAACCAGATGCGCCGGGTTCTCGACTTGGTCTTTCATCAACTGCATCAGGTCGCTGCCGCCGGCGATGAACGCGCTCTCCGGCGCCAGCACGGCCGCTATCGCGGCATCGGCGTCGGCCGGTCGGGAGATCGTCAACTGGCGCATGTCACGCACCCTCTCCGGCAGCATCCCGCACGGCCGCCACGATGTTGGAATAGGCACCGCAGCGGCAGATATTGCCGCTCATCCATTCGCGGATTTCCATGTCCGACCCGGCGTGTCCCTCCTCGATCAGAGCGGCCGCCGACATGATCTGCCCCGGCGTGCAATAGCCGCACTGGAAGCCGTCGTGCTTGAGGAAGGCGGCCTGCACCGGGTGCAGCCCGCCCGCATGCGCGAGCCCCTCGATCGTGGTGATCGCGCGGCCTTGCGTCCGCACGGCAAGGGTGAGGCAGGAGACCACGCGGCGGCCGTCGACATGCACGGTGCAGGCGCCGCAGGAGCCGCGGTCGCAGCCCTTCTTGGTGCCGGTCAGTCCGGCCTGCTCGCGCAGCGCGTCCAGCAGCGACGTGCGCGGCTCGATGGAAAGCGCGACACGCCGGCCGTTCACCTGCAGCACCACGTCCTGCAACAGCGAAGGCGAGGCGGCGGACGCGGCGACCGGATTGTCCGCCGCCGCGGCAGGACCAAGCGCCGGCAGGGCGGCAACCCCGGCGGCGGTTCCGGCCAGCAGTCCGCGCCGGGTCAGTCTGTTTTCAGCCATGCTCGCTCCAAGCCGCTTCGGGCACCGATGATGATGAGCAGGCCGATACTAGACCCTCGCGTTGTCGCGGGAACGGCCGTTTGCACAACTTGTCGAGATTTCCCCGAACGTTCAAATTCGTATGTAACGAAGCGTTGCCGGAAACGCCGCACGCGTCGGCCCGGCCCTTCGATCATCGTTCCTGCGATCATCGTTCGACGACGCGATCGACCGAGGCCGGCACGGCGATCCACACCCAGGCGAGGTTCGCCAGCAGCGCCGCCGCGGTCACAAGGAACACCCAGCGCAGCCCCATCGTCGCTGCGACCACCCCGCCGGTGAGCGGCCCCAGCGAGTTGCCGAGAAACGTCGCCGACGCCGTCAGCCCATAGACGAGCCCGCGTTCGGAGGCGGGCACCATCCGGCCAACCAGCGCATTGGCCGTCGGCAGGATGCCGCCGATGAACAGCCCGACGCCGAAGCGGAGTGCGACGAACGTCCAGTAATTGCCCGAGAACGCCTGCGGCGCGCTGAACATCGCCGCCCCGAACAGGCTGATCAGCAGCACCCGACGATAGCCGAGCACGTCGCTGCGCTTGCCGAGAAAGGGCGACGCGATCACGTCCGCAAGGCCCGTCACCGAGAACGCGATGCCGCCCAGTGTCGCCAGGTTCGGCACATTGCCGGCGAGAAACTGCACATAGAGTGTCACCACCGGCTGCACCGTGCGCACCCCGAATTGCGCGAACAGCAGCACCACGAAGATCGGCACCATCCCGGCCGAGGCGGACAGCACCCGCAAGCCCTCCAGCGCGCCGCGCTTGCGCTGGTCGGCCCGCGGCGGGGTGAAGCGCTCCCGCACCAGCTTCCAGGCCAGCAGCATCGCCGCCGCGGCGAGCGCCGCCGTGAAGAAGAACGGCACCCGGTAGCTGCCGGTCGCGTCCGCCACCACGCCGCCCACGATCGGGCCGGCGAGGCCGCCCACGAGCTGCCCGGTGCTAAGCCAGCCGAGGGCGAAGCCGAGCCGCCGCCCTGGCGCCTGGCTCGCGACCAGCGTGATCGCCGACGCCGAGAACCCGGCGAAGGCGCCCATCAGCGCGCGCAGCGCGAGGAACTGCCAGACGTTCTGCGACAGCCCCATCAGACCCGTGAATACGGCGATCGCGATGCTGGAGCGGAGCAGCATCAGCTTGCGCCCGCGCCGGTCGGCAAGCCGCCCCCAGAGCGGCGAGACGAAGGCCGCCACCAGCGACGTCACCGAATTGAGGATGCCGGTCCAGAGATCGATCGCGGAGGGATTGTGGACGCCGAGCTGCGGCAGGAACAGCGGCAGCACCGGGCTCAGCACCGTGAACGACAGCGTCATGATGAACTGGATGCCGACCATCACCCAGAGCGTGCGTGCCCAGTCCTCCGGTGCCCCGTTCTCCCGTGCCCCGCCCTCCCGTGCCCCGTCCTCCGGTTCCGGCGCGTCCGCCTGCGGCAGCTCGGGTGCCCGCCCGGCATCCATCAATCGCGATCCGTCATGTGGTCTCCGGAGTGCTCGCCAGGTTGGCGCGGATCTCCAGCAGGAGATCGAGCAGCGCCTCGATCTGCGCGGCCGGCAGGTCGCCCACCGCCTCGCGCCGCACGGCCGCCGTGATCGCGCGGATGCGGCGCAGGACAGGCTCGGCGCCGGGCCGGAGCCAGACGGTGCGCACCCGCCGGTCGGTCGGATGCAGGCGCCGTTCGATCAGCTCCTGTTCTTGCAAGCCGTCCAGCAGGCGCACCAGCGCGATCGGCTCGATGTCGAGCCGTGCGGCCAGCGCCGCCTGGCTCACCCCCTGCTCATGCGCCACATACAGCAACACCGAGGATTCCGAACGGTTGAGCGGCAGCCCCGCCTCGCGGGCGCGCTGCACGAAGCGCCGGCGCATCATCCGCGACGTGTCGTGCAGCAGGAACCCCAGCGTGCGGCGCACGCCAGCTTCTTCGGGCGTGCGGCGCACGCCAGCTTCCTCGGGCGTGCCGTGCACGCCAGCTTCTTCGGGCGTGCCGTGCACGCCGGCCGTCTCGGCCATCGTCCGACCCTTCTTTCGGGACGGCCGAACATGATGCCTGGCGAAAACAGATGTTATCTACGTTCGCGCATCGCAGGCATGATTTCGCGGGACGGAACGCGACCGGGTGGCCGGTTCGGCGTCAGGCGGCGATGCCGGTGTCCGGGGTTGCGCGCGGCCCGGCGTGCGGACCTTGCAG
>DATAYA010000085.1:0-5264 GCA_036272815.1 Acetobacteraceae bacterium | reverse complement strand
TGCGGCCTAGGCCGACCGGGAGGCCCGCGCCGCCGCCCCCGCGCAGGCCGCCGCAAGCCGCGCCGAGGCGCTCGATGCGCTCCACGCGGCCGAGACGGCGCACCGGCGGGCTGCCGACCGGCTCGCCGCCGCCGCCGATGCCGCGACCGCCGCCACCCGGGCCGCCCGTGCCGCCGAGGCGGCGCTGGCTGCCGCGCGCGAGGCCTCGGTACGGGCCGAGGCCGGGCTGGAGGCCGCGATGCACCTGTGGGGCAGCGTCGCCGAGCGCATCGTGGAGCGGCTCGGCGCCAATCCCGCACTGCCCGATCCGCCCGCCGCCCCCGGACCGGAGGCCGAGGAGCGCGGCCGGCGCCGCCTCGAACGGTTGCAGCGCGAGCGGGAGGAGATGGGTCCGGTGAACCTCCGCGCCGAGCTGGAGGCGGGCGAGGTGGAGACGCGGCTCGCCGGGCTCGACGCCGAGCGCGACCAGCTCGCGACCGCGATCGCCAAGCTGCGCGGCTCGATCGGCCACATCAACCGCGAGGGCCGGGAGCGGCTCGCCGCCGTGTTCCAGGACGTCGACCGGCATTTCCAGGCGCTGTTCAGCCGAATGTTCGGCGGCGGGCGGGCGCATCTGGCGCTGCTCGGGTCGGACGATCCGTTGCAGGCGGGGCTCGAGATCTACGCCCAGCCGCCGGGCAAGAAGCTCGCCACCCTCTCGCTGCTCTCGGGCGGCGAGCAGGCGCTGACCGCTTTGTCGCTCATCTTCGCCGTGTTCCGCTGCAATCCGGCGCCGGTCTGCGTGCTCGACGAGGTCGATGCGCCACTCGACGACGTCAATGTCGGCCGTTTCTGTTCGCTGCTGGAGGACATGGTGCGCGAGGCGGGCACGCGGTTCCTCGTGGTCACGCACCACCACCTGACGATGGCGCGGATGGATCGGCTCTATGGCGTGACGATGCAGGAGCGCGGCGTCTCCAGCCTGCTCTCGGTCGATCTGGTACAGGCGGCGGGGATGGTGGAGCCGCCGCGGATGGCGGCGGAGTAGCTGGGTTCCGTCAGCACGACAGGAAGAAGCGCAGCATCTCACGCGTCGCATCGGGTCCGCGCGGATCGGTGTAGGAGCCTTCCGGGCTGCCGCCGGACCAGGCATGGCCCGCGCCGTGGACGACCCACTGCTCGATCACGATCCGCCCGTTCGCGTCCGCGTGCAGCGTGCGGCTGTAGGCGTGGCCGCCCGGCACCCGACCGCTCTCGAGGCGCGTCCTGAGCGTCGCTTCCGGCGTCGATTGCGCGACCACCGCGTCGCCGTTGGACGAATGGACGGTCCTGTCCCGGTCGCCGTGGAAGACAATGGCCGGGACGCTCCGCGGCCGTGTCCCGGATCGCGCGACGCTCCCGCCGCCGTGCTGCATCGCGGCGAACGCCGACTGCACGTCGTGGGCCGCCCCGCAGGCGAGGCCGGAATGCACGCCGATCGCAGCGTAGAGATCAGGGTACGTCATCCCCATCACCGCGGCCGCCGCGCCGCCGGCCGAGAGCCCGGCGACATAGACCCGCCGCGCATCGACCGCGTAGTCGCGCATCACCTCTCGGGTGATCCCGGCGATCAGCGACGGCTCGCCCTGGTCGCGCCTCTGTTCGCCCTCGTTGAACCAGTTCCAGCATTTCTGCCGGTTCGCGGCACTGGTCTGGCCGGGGTAGGCGACGAGGCAGACATGGTCCTCGGCCGCCGCGTTCATGCGCGTGCCCGTGGCGAAGTCGTCCGGCGACTGCGTGCAGCCGTGCAGCATCACGATCAACGGGATCGGCTGTCCGCGATAGCCGCTCGGGACGTAGAGCTTGTACGGGCGCGTCCCCGACCGGTTGGTGAACGACAAGGCAAGGAACTGCGCGCCCTCCGGCACGGCGACGGGCGCCGGCGACGGATGCGGCATTCCGTGCCCCGGAAACTGGAACCGGCCGATGCCGGGTCCGCCCGGCAGGCCACGCGGCGGGATCATGCCGCCGGGCGTGGCCTCGCCCCCGAGCATGCGTCCCAGAGCCGCCGTCGCATCGGCGAGGCGGCCGGCTTTGGCGAGGCGCGTGGCCTCGCGCAGACCATTTGGAAATTTCGTCATCGTGCGTGCTTTCTGTGCGGGGACCCGGTCGGAGTCCCGGTTCGGAATCGGATCAATGCGTCCGGTCGGCCAGCGCGGCCTTGACCTCGGGGCTGGCGTGCAACGCGCCCAGCACCGTGACCGAGGCGATGGATGCGCGCGCCAGTTCGGGTGTCACGTCCCGGGCGATGCTCGCCAAGCCGAGTACCCTGATGTGCAGCTTCTCGGGGCTGTTCCGCGCGCTTTCGAGATCGCCACGGCTGTAGTGCCGAAGCCCGAGTTCGAGGGTCTTCCGCGCGACCGAATGGCGCACGGCATCGGCGTGGCGGTCGAGCTGGTTGCGGATCGCGGTCCGGATGAAATCCGTCCGATTGGAATAGAACCCGTCCCGCACCATCAGGTCGATGTGGCCGAGATCGACGAAGCCGAGATTGATCGTGATCTTCTCGCTCTCCGCGGGTTTGGCTCGCAGCTCATCGACGGCGGGCATCGCGTCTCGCCTCCAGGGTTACCATCTGTGTGGATGGCATATGGCTGGTCAGAGTGCGATTGCAAGGCCGTGTTGGTCTGCGTCGCGCCTCCGTACTTGGACCTTCAACCCAAGGTGCCGTGCTCGCAGGTTGCGGCGGCAAGAGACGGAGTGTGATGGATGGCGGACGTGCAGATGGAGAGCTACTCGGTCGAGAGTCGCAACCGGCTGCGCCGCAAGCACGAGCGCGGCCACTACGACCACGAGACCGTGCATGCGATCCTCGACAGTGCGATGCTCTGCCACGTCGCCTACGTGATCGACGGCCAGCCCTACGCGACGCCGACCGCGTTCTGGCGCGAGGGCGGGCGCATCCTGTGGCACGCCTCCTCCGCAGCGCGCTCGATCCGGGCGCAGAAGGACGGCATCCCGGTCTGCGTGACCGTCGCCCACATGGACGCGATCGTGCTCGCCCGCTGCGGCTTCAACCACAGCATCAACTACCGCAGCGTGATGGCCTTCGGCCGCGCCCGCGCGATCGAGGCGACGGCCGACAAGCTGCGGGCGATGGACAATTTCATCGACCGCTTCTTCCCCGGCCGCAGCGCCTCGATCCGGCCGCCGACGGCGCAGGAGATCAAGGCGACGACGCTGGTCGAGATGGAGATCGAGACGGCGGTGGCGAAAATCCGCGACCTGCCGCCGCACGACGACGAGGAGGACTATGCGGTGCCGGCCTGGGTGGCACTGATCCCGGTGCGGCAGGTGCTGGGGGCCGCGGAGGAATGCGAGCGCCAGCTCCCTGGCGTGGCCCGCCCCGACTGGACCGTGCACTATCCGGAGGGCGGCCGGCTCGATCGCGCGGTGGCGGACGCCTATCGCGCGCATTACGGGGGGTGACGGGCTTCCCTGCGGCCGGCGCGCGGGCGATGCTCCGGGCAGGATGAGCCCGGAGCACGCCATGACCGACGAGGATCTCTGCTTCTTGCCCGCGCACAGGCTGGCGACGATGATCGCGAACCGGCAGGTCTCGCCGGTCGAGGTCATGCGGGCGGTGCTGGCGCGAATCGAGGCGCTCGATCCCCAGGTCAACGCCTTCGCGACGCTGCTGCCGGAGGCGTCGATGGCGGCGGCGCGGCGGGCCGAGGCGGCGGTCGGCGCCGGTGCGGCCCTCGGGCGGCTGCACGGCGTGCCGGTCACGATCAAGGACCTGACCGCGACCCGCGGCATCCCGACGCAGCGCGGCTCGCGCATCTTCGCGGGCATGGTCCCGGACGAGGACGCGCCTTTGGTCACGCGCCTGCGCGAGGCGGGTGCGATCGCGATCGGCAAGACGACGACGCCCGAGTTCGGTTGGACCGGCGTCTCCCGCAGCCCGCTCACCGGCATCACCCATAACCCGTGGAAGCATGGCTACAATGCCGGCGCGTCCTCCGCCGGCGCGGGGGCGGCGGCGGCGGCGGGTTTCGGGCACCTGCACCAGGGCTCGGACGGCGCCGGCTCGATCCGGATGCCCAGCCATTTCTGCGGCGTCTTCGGCCACAAGCCGAGCTATGGCCGGGTGCCGTACGCGCCGCCGCCGACCAACGATGCGACCTCGCACATGGGGCCGATGGCGCGCACCGTCCGCGATGCGGCGCTGATGCTGGCCGTGATGGCCGGGCCGCACCCGGCCGATTACACCAGCCTCGAAGCGCCGCCCGCCGACTATCCGGGGCGTCTCGGCGGCGGCATCGCCGGGCGGCGGGTCGCGTTCAGCGCCGATCTCGGCCACGCCCATGTCGACGAGGAGGTGGCGGCGCTGGTGGCCCAGGCGGTCACCGTGTTCGCCGACGAGTTGGGCGCGCGGGTCGAAACGGTGGCGACGCCCTGGGCGGCGGAGGGGCCGGAACTCGCCCGCTTCTTCTGGGCCGCGCACATGGCGGGGCATGAGCAGTACCTGCCGGAATGGGAGCAGCGGATGGACGAGGGGCTCGTCGCCTGCATCCGGCAGGGTGCCCCCATCACCGCGGCGCGATACCAGCAGATGCGCGAGCGGAAGATGGCATACGGATCGGCGATCAATCGCTGGATGCAGGACTGGGACCTGCTGCTGACGCCCGCCGTCTCGGTCGCGGCGTTCCCGGCCGGGCGGCTGATGCCGGAGCACTGGCCGCAGCACGAGTGGGACTGGCTGTCCTGGGCGGAGTTCTCCTATCCGTTCAACATGTCGCACAACCCGGCGGCTTCCGTGCCGTGCGGCTTCACCCGCGACGGGTTGCCGGTCGGATTGCAGATCGTGGGACGGCGCTTCGACGATCTCGGCGTGCTGCAGGCGGCGGCGGCGTTCGAGCGGGCTCGGCCCTGGGCCGATCGGCGGCCTTTACTCGCCGGGTAGAAGGCCAGGGGCGCCGCCCCTGGACCCCGGCAAAGGCGGAGCCTTTGCAATCCGTTCTATGCCGCCACCGGGTAGGCGGCGGTCGCGGCGACTTGCAGTTCGACCATGAGCGGGCCGGAGAGGCGGGCCAGCAGGGCGGTCGGGAGTGCCGCGTCGCCGTCGGTCCAGCGCAACGCGGGCTCCGGGCGATGGAAGCCGGTATCGAGCGCCGCCTCGTCCGGCGCGAGTGCGACGCTGCCGGCCGCATCGCGCAGCACGATCCCGCCGAGCCCGACGCCAAGCCGCCTGCGGTCGGCGCTGCGGCCGAGCGCCAGCGGCACCCCGGCCCGTGAGCGGATGC
>DATAYA010000084.1:0-31082 GCA_036272815.1 Acetobacteraceae bacterium | reverse complement strand
CCAGCAGGGTGAATTCCGGCAGCCCATAGCCGTCGATTACCGCAACTTCGGCGTCGAAGCGACCGGCGCAGTATTCGGCCCACCGCTCGGGCTCGGTCGTGTAGAGTCCCGACGGGACCGGCGCTCCGTGCGGTGGCGCTTCGACGAAATTGACAGTGAAGCCGCGGCTGCTGGTCGAAGCGAGCTGATCGAGCGTTGCCGCAATGAACGCCGCCCAGGCTTCGGGCGGCTGTTCCAGTCGGACGTTGAAGACCCCGCTCGCGACCGAATACTCAGCGATGCGCGGGCTGCCATGGCCGGTGACGAAGCGCGCGTGGCTGTGGCCGCGCCATCGCCTGCGCGCGTGCCGCACCATTGCCGCCGACACGTCGATCCCGAGATAGTCGACAGTGCAGGTGCCGCGCCGGCGGTCGAGAAGGCCGAGCAGGGCACCATAGCCGCAGCCGAGATCGTTCAGTGCGAATGGCGCGGTGAAGTCGCATAATTTCAGCAACTGGACGAACCGCATTTCCTGCGTGGCGACGCAGGTCCAGTCTGCACCGAACGCCGTCGTGCCGAACTTGGTCACCTTGTCAGTGTAGTATCCGGCAATGCCTTTGTAGATGGAATGCAGCCCCGCCTCGGTCACGGCGACGAGGTCCCGGCGCCTCGTGAACGGCGGGCGGTCCTGGGACCGCGGGGCTTGGCCTTGGCTCGCCCTATCGGCCGCATCGGCAGGCAGATCGTCAGGAAATTCACGCTCTCCAGATAGAACAGCGGGGTGTCGTTGTCAGTAACAATGACCAGGCCCGGTTGCCTTTCTCGTCCATCATAGGCGCGCATGAAACAAGGCAGGGGATTGTCCCTGGCCAGATTCATGATGAGTGCAGCAACAATACGCTGGTCGCCGCTAACGCCCGCCTCGTCGGACTGCATCTGCGGCAATCTGGCGAGATATTCCAGCCACCGGTCCTTTGCGGGGCTGCTTATGAAGCCGCCGAGGCCGAGCAGCGCGGCGCTCTCGATGAATTGTCGCCCCGCCCTGAAGATTTCGAACTCCTTCTGCAGGGCTGCCACCTCGACGATGCCGCCGGACTGCCATTGCGATCGGCCGCCCGGCTGTGCGGGACCAAAGCGCATGTTGAATCGGTCAAAAAAAGTTCCGAAGTAGATTTCGTGCGGCTCGATGATCATTCCCATGATCGTTCTCCCCGTTGCAACGCCAATGACCGGCGCTTGGTCAGCGGAGGCGGCGCGACATGCCGTATTTTCCCCCAAACCGGATCGTTCCGACCATAGCGCACGGACAAATAACGATCAAGATGCGACGGCCCGGCGTGGTCCATCAGCACGCATGCCGACATTTCCGGGGTCACCGCCAGTGTGGCGCCGGCTCAATCCACCTGCGCGTGCGGCACATGATAGTCTGTGCGCGTGAGCGGATCGGCGCTTCCCAGGCCCAGCAGCACGATCAGCCAGAATATCGCGGCCACCGCGAAGCCGCGGACGATGGCGGGGCCTTTTCCCACCTCCATGAACATGATCGCGACGGTCACCACCATGAGCACGCCCGGGATCATCACGAGCGGGCGCCACGACCGGCCCATCGGCAGATAGCTGGCGGCGAACTGGAGGACACCAAGAAAGATCAGCAACAGCCAGGCGAGCAGAAGCCGCGCGAACCCCGCAGGCATGCCGTGCACCCGCCCGGTGTCCCCGGCGGCGGCACGGACCGATCGATCGGCACGCAAGAGGCCGAGACCCTCCATCCCCGTCAGCAGCGTCCAGGACAGCAGCAGGCGCAGCAATTTCTTGAGCATCAGCCTCGACCGATCAGGTAGATCAGGGGATAGAGCGTCAACCACACGATATCGACGAAACTCCAATACAACCCGACCACATGAACCGGTGTGTGATACTGCGGCGTGAATTCGCCGCGGCGGGCGCGCAGGATGATCCATGTGACGAGCCCAATCCCGCCCACCAGGTGCAGCCCATGCAAGCCGGTGCTGATGAAGTAGAAGACGAAGAACAGCCGCGCGCCCCCCTGCTCCGGCCCTTTGATCTTGAAATCGGATATGTTCGGAAACACGTGGTTTGCGAAGTCGTCGTGCCACTCGAGCCCGAACTTCAACCCGAGAAATGTCAGGCCCAGCGCCGCTGTCACGAGGCAGCAGCGGATCAGCCCGCGCGTGCTGCCGACCCGGATGAACGCCAGCCCGGTCGCATAGGCAAAGCTGCTGGTCACGAGAATGAAGGTGTTGAGCGTGCCGATCCACAGCTCCGTCGCGCGCGCCCCGGCGTCGAAGCCGGCCTGGTTCCAGTGGCGGCAATAGATCCACGCCAGGATCAGGCCGCCGAAGAACAGCACCTCGGTGGCGAGGAACAGCCACATGCCCGCGATCGCGGTCTGCGCCTGGTGCTGCGTGTCCGCGTATTGGAAATCGTGCGGGGCGGCGCTCTCAGACATGCTGCTGCACGGGCTCGGGCGGCGGGTACTCGTACGGACCCTGCGTCACGACGGGCGTATGGACGAAATTCACCGTTGGCGGCGGGGAGGAGGTTTGCCATTCCAGTCCCGTCGCGTGCCATGGGTTGGCAGGTGCGCGCGCACCGCGGAACAACGACCACACCAGATAGCCAAGCGGCAGAAGATACGCCGAGGCAAGGATGGTGGCGCCCGCCGAGGACAGTACGTTCAGCACCTGGAACTCCGGCGGATAGGAGGAGTAGCGCCGTGGCATCCCGAGATAGCCCAGGATGAACTGCGGGAAGAACGTCAGGTTGAAGCCCATGAACATGATCATTGCGGCGACTCTGGCCCACATCTCGGGATACATCCGGCCGGTGATCTTCGGCCACCAATAGTGCAGGCCGCCGAAGAACGCCGAGACCATGCCGCCGACCATCACGTAGTGGAAATGCGCGACCACGAAATAGGTCTGCGTCAGATCGACGTCGGCGCCGAGGGCGGCCAGCCACAATCCGGTCACGCCGCCGATGGTGAACAGCCCGATGAACCCCAGCGCGTAGAGCATCGGCGCATCGAAATGGATGAACCCCTTGTGCATGGTGCCGAGCCAGTTGAAGACTTTGATCGCGGACGGCACGGCGACCATGTAGCTGAGGATCGAGAACACCACGCCGGCATAGAGCGACATGCCGGAGACGAACATGTGGTGTCCCCAGACGAAGAAACTGATGACCGCGATCGAGACGCTGGCCCAGACAATGAACTTGTAGCCGAATATGCGCTTGCGCGAGAAGGTCGGGACGATCTCGCTGATGACGCCGAAGCCGGGCAGGATCATGATATAGACTGCCGGGTGGGAGTAGAACCAGAACATATGCTGGAACAGCAGCGGGTCGCCGCCGACGGCCGGATCGAACGCGCCGATCTGGAAGATCCGCTCCAGGGCGACCAGCAGCAGCGTGATCGCCAGGACCGGTGTCGCCAGCACCATCAGCACGCTGAGCGAATAGAGCGACCACAGGAACACTGGCATCCTGTACCACGTCAGCCCCGGTGCCCGCAGACGATGGATGCTGACCATGAAGTTCAGCCCGGTGGCAATCGAGGAGAAGCCGGACAGGAAGATGCCAGCCACCATGAGCACGACGTGGCCCTGGGAGTACGACGTGGAGAGCGGGGTGTAGAAGGTCCAGCCGGTATCGGACCCGCCGAGGAACAGCGCCCAGAGGGCGAGCGCGCCGCCGGCGATGAACAGATACCAGCTCGCAAGATTGAGCCGCGGGAAGGCAAGATCGCGCGCACCAAGCATCAGCGGGATGACGAAGTTGCCCAGCGTGACCGGTACCGCCGGCACCAGGAAGAACCAGACCATGATCACGCCGTGCATGGTGAACAGCCGATTGTAGGTTTCCGCCGAGTTGAGCAGCCCCTCCGGCACGACGAGGTTGAGTCGCACTAGGGCGGCCGCGATGCCGCCGATGAAGAAGAAGAAAGTGATGCTGCCGAGATACAGCAACGCGATGCGCTTGTGGTCGGTGGTCAGCAGCCAGCTCCGGATCGTCGTGCCGTCCGTCAGATAGGACCCTTCGATCTCGCCGGCCTTGACCACCGTCGTGCTCATGACCGCTGCCTCGGTGCCAGCGACTTGATGTAGGCGATCAGCTTCACGAGATCCTCCTCACTCACCTTTCCGGCGAAAGACGGCATCACGGGAGCGTAGCTCGCCACCACCTGTTTGTCCGGCATCAGGATCGAATCGCGGATATAGAGATCGTCGGCCGTCACCACGGTGCCGTCCGACAGTGGCACCGGGCTGCCGTACAATCCGATCAGTGGCGGCGCGCGCACCGTGCCGCCGGCCTGTCCGCCGCCCGCGCCGTTGCCGCCGTGACACCCGCTGCAGCCGTACCGCATGAACAGGGTCTGTCCGGCCAGCGCCAGGGTTTCCGACGTGCCGTTCTGCTCCAGCCACTTCTGGTAGTCGGGCGCAGGCATCGCCACGACCTCGCCCACCATGCTGGAGTGACTGGCGCCGCAGAGCTGGGTGCAGAACAGGTGGTAGGTACCGGCGCGGACGGCGGTGAACCACAAGGTTTCGTATCGGTCCGGCAGCACGTCGTGCTTGATGCGGAAGGCGGGCACCGAGAAATCGTGGATCACGTCCTCGGAGGTCATCACGAGTTCGATCGGCCGCCCGACCGGCAGATGCACCGCGTCGATCTCGCGTTCGCCGCCCGCGTGCTCGACCTTCCACATCCACCGCTTGGCGACGATGTAGATCTTGAGGGCGTCGGCCGGCGGCTGGAACATCCGCACGTACAGATCGGCACCCCAGATGAACAGCCCGAAAAAGATCACCAGCGTGGCGGCGGTCCAGGCGGTCTCCATCCGCCACGTCTTCTGCGCGATGGCGCCGCGATCGATGCCACTGCCAGCACGATATTTGACCATATAGAGCAGCATCAGACCAAACACGAGCGCGAGAACCGCGCCGGAGATCACCAGCAGCGCCAGCATCAGGGCATCCACCTCTGGTGCGTTGGCCGACGCCTCGGGGAGAACGAAGCTCATGCGCGGGTTCGTTCGCGGCGGATGAGAAGGAGCATTGTCACGGTGCTGCCGGCGGCTTTCCCGGCGCTGCCGGCCAGTCCGGAACGCCCTCCCGCGCGACCTTGCGCATCGCATCGGCGATCGGAATGTGCACCACTCCGTGTGCCCGATCGACCCAGCCGACGCTGTTCAGGCGGCGCATCTCGGCGGCGTAGAACCGCTGCATGTCGGCACGTGGGCTCGGCTGCAGGCGCGGCGCCGGATACGCGGGCAACGGCGGTCGGAGGGTCCGGTCCTGCACCGAATGCGGGAACAGCCACAGCGCCAGCAGCACGGTCGCGAGCAGCGATGCCAGCAGCAGCGCGACGGCGCCCCAGATGAAGCGTTCGCTGACATCGCTCGTCTCGTGGCGCGCAGCGGGGATGACCCTCTCGGCGTCAGCCATGACGGGCTACCCTGCCGGCAAGCCGCGCCAGACGAGGTGCCCGCAACGCGATTGCCGCCGCCAGGCCGAGCACGGCGAGCATCGCCGTCACATCCACCAGCGACAGGGAGCGGCCCGCGGACGGGATCACGATCCACCACGCGCGCGGCACCTCGATCGCGACCAGCAGCGCCGCCACCCACGCCATCGCGCGCCGCGACCGCTGCACCTGCGGCCATAGCAGGGCAAAAAACGGCAGCGCGAAGTGCAGGCCAGCGATCACCGCCGCGACGATCGCCCAGCCGCCGCTGATCCGGCGCACGTACCAGTCAGCCTCGTGCGGCAGGTCCGACTGCCAGATGATGAGCAGTTGCATGAAATCGAGATACGCCCAGAACACCAGCAATCCGAGCATCAGCCTGCCGAGATCCTGCATTGCCCCGCGATCCGTCGGCTGCGCCAGCGCCGCTCCCAACACGGCGACCGACAGTGCCAGCAACACGCCTTCGGCGCCCACCAGGAGGCCGTAGACACTCGATTTGAAGTGCGGCTCCATCGACAGCGTGAAATCGAAGGCGGCGAAGGTGATCGAGAGCGCCAACAGGATCAGACCGGGCGGCGCGATGCGGTACAGCAACGGCTCGGGGTTCTCATGCCGCAGCGCCCACAGCACCACTGCCCCGAGCCCGAGCCAAATGATGAGATAAATGATCCCGCGCCCGTAGAAGAATGCCGGGTTCAAATAGAAGCGGTTGTCGAGCCCGGCGGCCACCTCCGGATGCATCCAAGGATACAACGCGTGCAGCACGAACAGGATCGGCACCAGCGCCGGCAGCACGAGCGGCAGCGTGGCGACGCCCGCGACGAGCTGCGGCCGGATCGCCCAGCCCCAGCGGCCGCCGGTCAGCGCGTGGATCAGGATCAGCGCAATGCTGCCCAGCGGCCAGCCGATCCAGCCCGTCAGCGCCGCGAGCCAGGCGTACGGAAACGCCGACGGCGCCACAATCCAGCCGACCGCCGAGCCGACCACGCCGATGCCGGCGGCGGCCCAGGCGGCCCGCTCGGCGTCCGCGCGGGTCATCGCAAGGCGCCGCGTTGGTCGGGTGCGACGTCGGCGAGCGTGGCGTGCTGGCTGAGTTGCAGGGCGCGGATATAGGCGGCGATCGCCCAGCGGTCGCGCGGCTGCACCCGGTTGGCGAAGGAATACATCGCCCCGTGCCCGCGCGTGATGACATCATAGAAGTGCTGCACCGGCGCGTCGCGCAGGCGGACGATGTGATACGAGGGCGGCGGTGGGAACCCGCGCTGCACGGTCATCCCGCGTCCGTCGCCCAGCTCCGAATGGCAGGGCGTGCAATAGATGCGGAACCGCTCCTGGCCGCGTTCCAGCAACGCAAGCGTGACCGCTGGCGCCGGCGCGGGCCGCTGCTCGAACGCGACCGTATCGTCCGGCACGGCCGCCGGTCCGACCTCCGGCGCATACACCTTCTGCTTCGGCTGGTTCGCCATGTAGTCGCATCCGGCCAGCAGCACCGCGCCGAGACCGAACAGAAACGCGAAGCGGCGCCTCACGATGCGAACTCCTCGAGGCTCGCCGGGCGAAGTGCGCCGAGTGCCTCGCGCGCGTGGGCCACACGCTGCGGGTCGTCGGAGCGGACCGCCACGAACCAGATGTCGCGCGAAGCCCGCCGGAAGCTGTCGCACTCGTCGACCGGATCGTGCAGCCGCGGCATCCGGCAGATCAGGAAATAGCCGAAGAACCCGGCGGCCATGGCGCAAAGCGCACCGAGTTCGAAGGCGATCGGCACGAACGAGGGCCAGGCGAGCTTCGGTCTTCCGCCGACGTTCAGCGGATACGCCCACACGTCCGCGTAGGCCATCAGCAGGAAGAAGCCGAGGAACCCCAGCAGCCCCACCACGAACATCAGCAGCGGCAACGGCGAGCCGGTGCCCTCCTCGTCGAGCGCCTTGGGCGTATAGGTCTCGACGCTGCCGACGTGCGTTGCCGCCAAGCGGTCGAGGGCCGCGCGCAGCGCCGCCTCGGTCTCGAACCCGGCGAGCACGCCGCTCACGGGCCGCGCCCCGCGGCAGCCGCGCGCGCCTCGCTGCGTCCGATCAGCGAGCGCATCTCGTGCATCGCGATGATCGGCACGTAGCGGACCGCCAGCAGGATGCCGCTGAGGAACATGCCCACCGTGCCGAGCAGCGTCGACCAATCCCAGAACGTGCCGTGATAGACGCCCCATGACGACGGCAGATGCGGGCGGTGCAGGCTGGTCACCACGATCTCGTACCGCTCCAGCCACATCCCGACGACGACGCCGAGGCAGACCGCCGCGACCACGATCTGGTTCATGCGCAGCCGCCGGAACCACATGAGTTGCGGCAGCGCGACGTTGAACAGGATCGTCCCCCAGTACACCGTCCAATAATATCCGAAGAGGCGTTCCGTGAACATCACTCGCTCGGCGCGGTCGCCGCCGTAATAGGTGGTGAACACGTCCATGAGATAGCCGTAGGCAAGAAACAGGCTGCTGGTGAGCAGCAGCTTGCACAGCACGTCGAAATGGCGGCCGGTTATCATGTCCTCCAGCCGCAGCAGCCGGCGCAGCGGGATCACCAGCAGCAGCACGATCGCGAACCCCGACAGCAGGGCGCCGAAGACGAAGAACGGCGGGAACTCGGTGGAGTGCCAGCCGACCGTGGCGCCGCCGGCGAAGTCCAGGCCGACGACACTGTGGATCGAGACCACCACCGGCGCCATGATCGCTGCCATGATGGCATAGGTCGCTTGCAGATGCTTCCATTGCCGGCGCGATCCGCGGAAGCCGAGTGCGAAGAAGCCGTAAATCACCTGCTTGGCACGCGAGGTTGCGCGGTCACGGACGCTGGCGAGGTCCGGCACGAGGCCGAGATACCAGAACAGCACGGAGGCCAGGACATAGGTGTAGAGCGCCCAGAAATCCCACAGCAGCGGACTGCGGAACTGCGCCCACAGCGTCATCGTGTTCGGATAGAAGAACAGCCAATAGGCGAACCACGGCCGGCCGAGATGCAGGATCGGATAGACGCCCGCCGCCGCGGCGCCGAACAGCATCATCGAGTCCGCGACGCGGTTGATCGACGTGCGCCACTCCGCGCGCACGAGAAAGAAAAGCGCCGAGATGATGGTGCCGCCGGAGGCGATGGCGATCCACCAAACGTAGCTCAGGATGGCAAAGCCCCACATCACCGGCCAGTCCACGCCCCAGATGCCGATCCCCGCGTAGAAAAGATAGAGGATCGAGATCACCAGCAGCAGCGACAGGGCACTGCACGGCACGAAGGCGACCCACCACCAGATGAAGGCCCGCTCGCGCAGCGCGATCGCGCAGATGCGGTCGGTCATCGAGCCGATCGTGACGCCGGGAAACAGCACCGGGTCGTCGGGGTGGAGCGCACGCCGCTCGCCGCGCAGCGGTGCCGACAGGTCCGCACCGATGGCAGAGGCGCGCGAGGTCGGGATGTCGCTCATGCACGGCCCGCCTTGATGGCGGGGTTGGGATTGCGGACCAGCGCCTCGTAGGTGGTGCGCGGCTGAGTGTTCTGTGCCTCCAGCATCGCGAAATCGAGCGGGCTGCGCTTGCGCTTTGACACCGCACTTTGCGGGTCGGCGAGATTGCCGAAGGTGAAGGCCTGGGTCGGGCAGGCGGTCTGGCAGGCCGTGCGCACCTCGCCGACCGGCCGGCTCTCGCGGTCGGCGACGATTCGGGCTTCGGCGATGCGCTGGATGCAGTAGGTGCATTTCTCCATCACGCCACGCCCGCGCACCGTCACGTCCGGGTTCCAGGAGACCGCGGGGCGGCGCTGCTCATATCCGTAGCCGTAAAAATTGAACCGCCGCACCTTGTACGGGCAGTTGTTCGAGCAGAACCGGGTGCCGATGCAGCGATTGTAGATCATCACGTTCAGGCCCTCGGAATCGTGCACCGTGGCGCCCACTGGACAGACGATCTCGCAGGGCGCCTGCTCGCAGTGCATGCAGAGCACGGGCTGGAAGAAGCTTTCGGGTGCGTCGGCCGTGCCCTCAAAATAACGGTCGATGCGCAGCCACTGCATCTCGCGTTCCCGGAGCACCTGCTGCTTGCCGACCACCGCGATATTGTTCTCGGCCTGGCAGGCGATGACGCAGGCGTTGCAGCCGATGCAGGCATTGAGATCGACGCTCATCGCCCAGGCGGCGGGACCCGGTGGCAGCGTGCGATAGATGTGCGGCTCGCGATGTTCGTTGGCTGCAAAACGGGGATTGGCGGTGTATTCGGCAAGCGTGCCATGCCGCAGGATCTCTGGCGGCGTCTCCAGCAGCAGATGGTGATGCACGGTGCTGGCGAGCTCCTCGCGTCCGCGTTCGCGGTGCATCACAACCGCGCCGTCGAGGCCGGTCAGCGGATAATAGTCGATGCCGCTGCCATCGCCGACCGCACCGACCGCGCGGCGACCGGAGCCGAGCAGCGCGGTGATGCAATCGGGCGCTTGTCCTGGCATGATCCAGACCGGAGCGACGACGCTCGCGGTACCGATTGACAGCCGGACGTGGTCGCCACTCTTGAGTTGCATCCGCGCGGCCAGTGCGGGTGCCACGAGCAGCGGGTTGTCCCAGACCAGCTTGGTGAGGGGGCGCGGCAATTCCTGCAGCCACGGATTGTTGGCGAAGCGGCCATCCCACAGGCTCGGGTCCGGCCGGAACAGCACACTGAGCGCGCCGCCGCTCGCTTCCGTCCGCGTGGTGCGGCCGGCGGCGCTGCGAAGGCCGAGATCGGTCTGTGGGCTGGCCGTCCCGGGGATCACGCCATTCGCCAGTGCATCCGCCCAGCCATTCGCGACATTGCCGCCCAGGCGATCCTGCCAGGTCGCCTTCACCGCCTGCTCGTCCTCGACCGGGGTCGCTCCCATGTACAGCCCCAGAATTTCGTGCGCGCTGATCCCGCCGTACAGCGGCAGCGCCTGCGGCTGCAGGATCGTTGCCGTCCCGTCGTACGCGCGCGCGTCGCTCCAGCTCTCCCACGCATGGACCATCGGCACGAACCATGTCGTTGCCATCGCGGTCTCGTCTTCACGTCCCGCAAGCGCCAGGCTGAACGGCACCCGCTCCAGCGCTTTCGTGAAACCCCAGGTGGCGGGCGTGGTGAATGCCGGATTGCTGTCCAGGATCAGCAGGCTGCTGACCTGGCCTGCCTGCATGGCCGCGATCAGCGCGCGCAGCGACGCGGCATGATCGACCGGTTCGTGCGCCACCGGCTCGATCAGGTCGAAGGTGATGCCGCGCGCGCCCAGCGCCTCGTTCATCGCCAGCGCCAGCATGTGCAGCGCGGCCGGCTGGTCAGATCCGACATGCACCAGTGCGCGTCCGTGCGCCGTCTTCAGGTCGGCGACAACGGCGCCCACCCAGTCGGGTGCCGAACCGTCGGCCGCGCCGTGCAGGATGCCGGCGGCGAGTGCCGTGACGGCCTGGTGAAGTTCGCCAGGCCCGGCGATGAAGCGATGGTCGGCGACCGAGCCGATCAGCGTCGGCGTCGGCTCGATCGCATACACCCGGCTCATGCGCGGCGTGCGCGACGGGTTGCGGCGGCTCGCGAAGTCGCGGGCATAGCGCAGGTGGCCCGGCGTCGTGCTCAGCAGATCGCTGTCGATCGCCAGCACGATGTCGGCGCGGTCCAGATGTGCGATCACGTCGACCGGCCGACCATAGGCCGCCGTGGCACCGCGCAGGACGGCGTCGCGGGAGATGGGCTCCCACTGGTGCCAGCGCGCCTCGGGGTATTGCCGCAGCAACGCGTCGAGTTGCGCCGCCAGGGTCGGCGAGGTCACGGTGCCGGTCAGAATCCGCAGGCCGGCACCGTGCTTGCCGGCCAGCGCGATCCGTTGCGCCGCCAGCGCCGTTTCCAGGCTCTGGCGGTCGGAGGGTTCGCCGTGCGCGGTGATCTGCGCCGCACGGTCGGGATCGTAGAAGTCCAGCACCTCAGCCTGTGCGAACACGTCGGCCGCACCAAGACCGGCCGGATGATTGGGATTGCCGTCCACCTTGATCGGCCGCCCCATGTCGTGCTTGACGACGGTGCCGCTGGCGTAGCCGTCAAGCACATGCGCGGTGGCGTAGAAATTCGGGATTCCCGGGATGATGTTGGGGGGAATCCGCACCGCGGGGATCAGACTGCCGGAAGGCTGGCCGGGGTCACAGCCGCCGAGGCCGCCCATCGCGAACGCCGCGGCCATCAGCCGCAGCATCTGCCGCCGGTCGCACGGCTCCGCCATCGTCGCAGCGAGACCCGGAAACTCCGCTGCTGCGCGCTCCAGGAACGCGGGATCGGCCGCTGCCTCTTCAAGGCCGCGCCACATCGCTCTGCGAGGACGTTTCATCGGTGGCACAGCGAACAATCCGTCAGGTTGCGATCGGGAACATGGTATTCGGCCATCAACGCCTCGGGGGATGGAGTGTCGGCCGTGCGCTGCCACTCGGTATCGTAGAGGGCGGCTTTCGGCCGCAGATGAGGCCCCGGATCACGATGGCAGTTCAGGCAGAACTGCATGGTCAGGGTCTTCGCCTTGTAGGTCAGCGCCATGCGGTCCACCTCGCCGTGGCAGCTTTCGCAGCCGACCCCTTTGGCGATGTGGATGCTGTGATTGAAATAGACATAATCGGGAAGATTGGTGACACGATGCCATTCGATCGGCTTGCCCGCGGCCAGGCTTTCGCGTACTGGCGCCAGGATCGCGGCGTTGGTCCAGATCTGCGAATGGCAGGTCATGCAGGTATAGGTCGGCGGCAGGCCCGCACTCGCCGACACCTCGACCGATGTGTGGCAGAACCGGCAGTCGATCCCGAGCCCGGCGACATGGTGCTGATGGCTGAACGGGACCGGCTGCTCGACGATCCAGCGGACATCGCGCACGTAATCCATGCGCGGCCACAGCCACCACCAGCCGATGCCCCCGATAAAGCCTCCCGCCACAACCAGCAACGTCACCTTCGCAGCCAAGTTCGCGGTCGGCCTGAAAATCGCTGCCAATCTTCCGACCCCCGACCCGTCGCTGCGGCGCAATGGAAGCAGGCAGAATGCCGGTTTGAACCATAAACCCCATTCAGCGCGCCGGGGTCACACAGCGGCGTGATCCAAATCCCTCTGCTCTTCGCAGATCATTGCGTTTCAACACGCATCTGTGGAGCTTGCAGGAACCGCAGGAATGGATGGGGGCAGCACGGTCCGCATCGCGCTGACGGCCTTGGACGCGCTTTATGGTGACCGCGACGCGGAAGATGATGTCGCGCGCTCTGGCTCGACAGGGCATCGCATCTGGCGGGAGTTCTTGCGGCAGCGGCACGGTAGCGAGATCTGCAAACTCCCGACCGTCCCGCCGTTCGCAAACCGGCGCTGTTTGCTAAACCCCGGCCGCCACTCCCTCCAACCCCATCGCCTGCGCCAACCGGTCCAGCCGCCGCTGCACGGTCTCTCCCGTGAACACGCCGGCCGCCTCCGACAGCGTCAATACCAGCCGTCCGGACGCCCGCGCGAGCCTCGCCCCCGCCAGCAGCGCCCGCGTTCCCCCGGACAGCGTGTAGGCCAGCCGCAGCCCGAGCCCGAGCAGCTCCGCCCGCCGCATCCCGCCCAGATCGAGCAGCAGCCGCGCCGGCTGCAAATACGGCGCATCCGGCTCCGCCTCGTACCGCAGCGCCAGACACAGCGCGAGAAACGCGCGCGCATGGTGGTCGAGCGCCACCCCCGGCTGCCGCAGCACCCGCAGGAACGCCTGCTCGGCGCGGTATTCCGGATGGTCGCGGCTGCCGATGTCCGACATCCAGCACGCCGTCTCCCGCAGCCGGCGCGTCGCCGCCTCCTCGGCCGGGAACAGCGTCGCGGTCCAGGCGATCAGGTCGGGCGGCAGCAACGGATCGCGGGCGAACCGGGCGGCATAGCCGCGCCCGGTCTCCAGCAGCGGGTCCACCGTGCGCACGTCCGCCGGCATCTGGGCCATGAACCAGCCCTCGCGGATGCCGGTCGCACTGAACACCACCCGTCGCACGCCGCTCGCCCGCAGCAGCCGGCGCAGCACCACGGCGGCATAGGCGAGGTCCTCGATCCGCCGCCGCGGAACGCCGGGCAGCCGCTCCAGCGCCCGGCGGGAGGCGGCGGCAACCATCCCCGCCAGCTCCCGCGCCGATTCGCGCGGCAGCTCGTAATGATGGACCATCGCCAGCGGATAGCCGGACTGCGCCATGTGGATGCGCGCCAGCGCCCGCCACGCCCCGCCCACCAGATAGAGTTGGCGTCCCTCGCCCTCGCCGAGCCAGCGCACCCCGGCCAGATCAGCCTCCGCCACCTCGCGCGCGCGGGCGAGGTCGCCGCCGCTGCGCTCGGCCAGCCGGATCACGCCGAGGCGGAGCGTCGCCGCGTGGCCCGCCCCCTCCGGCCGCAGCCGCACGAGTTCGAGCGAGCCGCCGCCGATATCCGCCAGCACGCCGTCCGCGCCGGGAATGCCGCACAGCACGCCGTCGGCCGAGAGCTCTGCCTCCTCGAGCCCGCTCAGCACCCGGATCGCGACACCCGGCATCTGCGCGCGCAGTGTCCGGACGAATTCAGGCCCGTTGTCGGCATCGCGCACCGCGGCCGTCGCCAGCACCTCGAACGTCCCGGCTCCCATCGCGCGGGCGAGCGCGTGATAGCGGTGCATCACCAGCACCGCCTGCGCGACACCCTCCTGGTTGAGCCGCCCGGTCGCATCGAGCCCCCGCCCGAGCCGCAGCACCGCCTTCTCGTTGAAGATCGCGACCGGGTTGCGCTGCCGCCCCTCGAAGACGACGAGGCGGACCGAGTTCGAGCCGAGGTCGACCACCGCAAAGCGCGCGGGGCCGGCGTTGTCGTGGAACATGCGGATCAGTCCTGCGAGAGGCGGTCCTGCCGCTTCGGCAACGGCGCCGGCACCACCGGCCCGTGTAACGCGGAGCCGCGGCCGGACAGCGAGGGGTTGGTCATGAAGTATTCGTGCGCCGAGACCGGCTTGCGCCCGGCCGCGACGCGCTGCCAGGTGCCGTCGCGGTGCAATTCCCAGCTCTGCAAGCTGTCCTGCAGGTTGGTGACCATGATCTGGTCGAGCACCTGCGCATGGACCGTCGGGTTGTGGATCGGCACCAGGGTCTCGACCCGCCAGTCCATGTTGCGCGCCATCCAGTCCGCACTGCTGATGTAGACCCGCGCGCGGCGGCTGGGCAGCGCGTGGCCGTTGCCGAAGACGCAGATGCGCGCGTGCTCGAGGAAGCGGCCGACGATCGACTTCACGCGGATGTTGTCGGAGAGGCCCGGCACCCCCGGCCGCAGGCAGCAGATGCCGCGCACGACCGCCATCACCTTCACCCCCGCCTGGCTCGCGAGATACAGCCGGTCGATCAGCCGCGCGTCCACCAGGCTGTTGAGCTTGAGCCAGATGCCGCCCGGATGCCCTGCACGCACCGCGTCGATCTCGTTGTCGATCAGCTCCGACAGCACCGGCCGCATGGTCAGCGGGCTGAAGGCGAGCGCGTCCATCCGCTCCGGCCGCGCATAGCCGGTCATGTAGTTGAACAGCCGCGCCGCATCGCGCGTGAGGTCGCCGTCGCAGGTGAAGAAGCTGAGGTCGGTGTAGATGCGCGCCGTGATCGGGTGATAGTTGCCGGTGCCGAAATGCGCGTAGCTGCGCATCGCACTGCCCTCGCGCCGCACCACCAGCGTGATCTTGGCGTGCGTCTTCAGGGCGGTGAACCCGTACACCACCTGCACGCCCGCCGCCTCCATGCTGCGGGCGATGCGGATATTTGCTTCTTCGTCGAACCGCGCCTTCAGCTCGATCATCGCGGTCACCGACTTGCCCGCCTCGGCCGCCTCGATCAGCGCTTTAACGATCGGGCTGTCGCGGCTGGTGCGATAGAGCGTCTGCTTGACCGCGACCACCGCCGGATCGGCGGCCGCCTGGCGCAGGAACTGCACGACGACGTCGAAGCTCTCGAACGGGTGGTGGACGATGATGTCCTTGGCCCGGATCGCGGCGAAGCAGTCGCCGCCGAAATCGCGGATGCGTTCGGGAAAGCGCGGCGTGTAGGGCGAGAACAGCAGGTCCGGCCGGTCATCGACGATGAGCTGCCGCAGGTCGGCGACGCCAAGGATGCCGTCGAGCCGGAACACCTCCTCCTCCGGCACGTCGAGCGCGTCGGCGACCGCATCGCGCAGCCGCTCCGGCATCGCGGCCTCGACCGAGAGATGGATCGCGACCCCCCGGCGACGCCGCTTCAGCGCGCTCTCGTAGGAGCGCACGAGGTCCTCCGCCTCCTCCTCGAACTCGACGTCGGTATCGCGGATCAGACGGAACATGCCGTGGCCGAGCACGCGGAATCCGGGGAACAGATGGTGCAGGAAGAGTGCGACCAGCGCCTCCAGCATCACGAAGCGGATCGGCTCGCCGGGGGCGCCGGGGAGGCGGATGAAGCGGTCCACCTGGGCGGAGAGCGGCAGCAGGGCGCGCATCCCCTGCTGGTCCTCCTCGCGGACGAGCTGCAGCGCCATCACCAGGCCCATGTTCGGGATGAACGGGAACGGGTGCGCCGGATCGATCGCGAGCGGCGTCAGGATCGGGAACACCCGCTCCATGAAGTAGGTCTCGGCCCAGCGCCGGTCGGCGTCGCGCAGGATCGCGGCGTCGCACACCTCGATGCCGGCGCGGCACAATTCGGCCGCGACCTCGCGCCAGATGCGCTGCTGGTCGTCGATCAGCGCGCGCGCCCGCACCCGCACCTCGGCGAGCTGCTGCGCGGCGGTGCGGCCGTCCTGGCTGCGGGTGGCGACGCCCGCCCGCGCCTGCCCGATCAGGCCGGCGACACGGACGGAAAAAAACTCGTCGAGGTTCGACGCGCTGATCGAGACGAAGCGCAGCCGCTCGAGCAGCGGATGGCGCCGGCTCTCGGCTTCTTCCAGGACCCGGTGGTTGAAGTCGAGCCAGGACAGCTCGCGATTGATGAAGCGTTCCGGGCTGTCAGGGGCGATCTCTTGGATGAGCGGCGCCCGCTCGGCCACGGCGACAGGTGCGCGTCTGGATGCGATCCGGTTCATGGCGTCACTCTAGGCGAGACCCATCCGACCTGCACCTGCCGAAGCAGTCAGCCGCCGCCGGGTCCGTCCGCCGCGCGGCTCAAGCCAGTCACCCCGCAACGGCCGCCTCCCGCTCAATCTCGATCTCGCCCGCGATCATCGCCGCCAGGGTCCGGTCGATCGCGCGTCCCGCCGCCAGCGAGGCATGGTCGAGCCGCGCCGCCGCCTCGCGCAAGGTGCCGCAGTCGCGCGGCAGCCGCGCCAGCAGATAGGCCTGCACCGGCTCCGGCACGGCGAGCTGGCGCTGGTGGAACAGCCGCGCGAGCAGGGCGCGCAGCAGCCCGTCATCCGCCGTCTCCAGCCGCACCGCGGTCGTCGCCCGCAGCCGGCTCCCGAGGTCGGGCAGCGACATCGGCCAATGCGCGGGTGCCGCCCGCCCGGCCAGCAGCAGCGGCCGCCGCGCCTCGCGCAGCGTGTTCATCAGGTGCAGCAGCGCCGCCGGATCGGTCGCGAAGTCCGCATCGTCGATCGCGGCCGCCCGATCCGGCAGCGCCGGGATGCCGCGCAGCGCCGGCCCGGATAGCACCGCCGCGCCCGCCCGCTCCGCCCAGCGATGCAGCGCGTGGCTCTTTCCCACCCCCGCATCGCCCCAGAGCGCCAGCCGTCCCTCCGGCCACACCTCGCCGCAGTCGAGCCAAGCCAGCGCCGCCGCGTTGCAATCGGCCGGCAGGAAGTCGGCGGCGGCGAAATGCGCGGGTGTGCCGAGCGGCAGTCCGAGCTGCCGGCCGCTCATACCGTCGACGGCGGGTCGAGATACAGCGGACTTCGCAGGTAGCGCCGCAGCCAGTAGCGCGCCAGCACGCCGATCGTGGCCGAGACCGGCACCGCGAGCAGCACGCCCAGGAAGCCGAACGCCGCACCGCCGGCGAACAGCGCGAAGATCACCCAGACCGCGTGCAATTCCACACGGTCGCCGAGGAACCGCGGATAGATCACGTAGCCCTCGAGCAATTGCCCGAGAATGAACACGCCGATCACCAGCGCGACGCCGTGCCAGTTCGGGAATTGCGCGAGCGCCAGCCCGATCGAGCTGACGCCGCCGGTGATCGTGCCGACATAGGGGATGAAGGAGAGCAGGCCGGCCGAGATGCCGACGATCAGGCCGAGGTCGAGTCCCGCCAGCGACAAAGCGACCGCATAGAACACGGCGAGCACCAGGCAGCACAGCAATTGCCCCCGCAGCCAGGCGGAGAGGATGCGGTCCACCTCGCGCGCCTGCTCGCGGATCACCGTCGCGTTGCGGCGCGGCAGCCAGCCGTCGATGCGGGCCACGATCCGCGGCCAGTCGCGCAGCAGGTAGAAGGCGACGATCGGCGTCACCACCACGAGCGAGATCACGCTGAACAGCGCGAAGCCGCCGCCCACGATGCGCGAGAGCGCACTGGCGATGAAACCGAGCATCGCACCGGCCTGGCTGCCCACGAGATCCCGCAGCCGCTGGTCCACGTATTCCGGGCCGAGGCGTTGCTGCAACGTGGTGATGACGCCCTCGGCCCAGTGGCGGACCGCGCCGACATAATCGGGCACGCGGCCGATCAGGATGCCGAGCTGCTGCACCAGCAGCGGATAGAGCAGCAACGCAAACAGCAGGATCGCGCCGATCAGCGCCAGGATCATCAGCAGCGCCGCCAGCCCTCGCGGCATCCCGGCGCGCGTCAGGCGGGTGCAAGGCGGGTCGAGGAAATAGGCGATACCGGCCGCAGCCACGAACGGGAGCAGGATCGAGGCGAAGAGCTGCAGCGCGATCCAGACGAGCGCCACCAGCGCCAGCAGCAGTGCGATCCGCTGGTTGCGCGTCGCGCGCGGGCGCGACGCCGGCGCGGCGGTCACGGCCGGCGTCTCCGGCGGATCGGCGCGCGCGAGCGGCGGCGCCGGCGGGGGGAGGGTCGTGCTCATGGCGGCGCGGGGCTCAATTCGCGCTGTCCTGTCCCTCGGCCCCGGCTTGCTGTCGCATCCTCATCCTCATCCCGCCTCCGGCACCGGCCGCCGTGCCGCCCACCAGACATAGGCCGCACCTGATGCCAATGTGGTCGCGGCCACCGTCCAGACGAGGGCCGTCATCAGCATCGGCGCATGCAGGCCGAAGCCGTCCAGCAGCAAGGCGACCGCCACCAGCACGATCTGCACCGCCGTGTTCACCTTCGAGACCAGGAACGGCCGGATGCGCACCGCGTGGCCGAGCACCGCCAGCACCAGCACCCCGCCCACGATCACCGCGTCGCGGAACACCACCAGGATCGCCAGGGCGTCCGGTAGCACCCCGATCGCGGCCAGCGTGACATAGAGGCTCACCAACAGCGCCTTGTCGGCGACCGGGTCGAGCACCGCGCCCACCGCGTTGCCGCCGCCGCGCCGGCGCGCAAGCCAGCCATCCACCGCGTCCGACAGCCCGGCCGCGACGAACACCGCAAACGCCGCGTGCAGGTCGTGCCGCAGGATCAGCCACATCGTCGCCGGCACCGCGCACAGCCGGGCAAAGGTGACCGCGTTCGGCAGCGTCAGCAGCATCGACGCTCCTACCGGGCGCGAGACGCGCGCGTCGTCAGGCATCAGCCGCGCCGATGGCTCTCCCGGCACCGATGGCCTTCCCGGCGCGGATTGCTCCAGGTGCGACGCTGTGTTTGTGTCCGTCCGTGCGATCCGCATCCCCGGCACCCGGCACCTTGCCGACCACGATTTCGGCCCCCCAGCCCAGCGAAGCAGGTTATCGGGTGTCCGCATGAGCACAAGCAAGCAAAGTTCCGGTGCGAGCCACCTCACCTACCGCCTCGCCGGCGTCGACATCGGCGCCGGCGAGGCGCTGGTCGAGGCGATCCGGCCGCTGGCGCAGGCGACGCACCGGCCCGGCGTGATCGGCGGCATCGGCGGCTTCGGCGCGCTGTTCGATCTGCGCGCCGCAGGCTTCGCCGATCCGGTGCTGGTCTCCACCACCGACGGCGTCGGCACCAAGCTGCTGGTCGCGATCGAGGCCGGACAGCACGCGACGGTCGGCATCGACCTGGTCGCGATGTGCGTCAACGACCTCGTGGTGCAGGGCGCCGAGCCGCTTTTCTTTCTCGACTATTTCGCCACCGGCGCGCTCTCGGCCAACCACGCGCGCGAGATCGTGGCCGGCATCGCCGAGGGCTGCGCCGCATCCGGCTGCGCCCTCGTCGGCGGCGAGACGGCCGAAATGCCGGGCCTGTACGGGCCGGGGCATTACGATCTGGCCGGCTTCGCGGTCGGCGCCGCCGAGCGCGGCACGCTGCTGCCGCGAGCGGTGGCGGCGGGGGACGTGGTGCTCGGCCTGCCCTCCTCGGGCGTACATTCCAACGGTTTCTCTCTCGTGCGGCGGATCGTGACGGCAAGCGGCCTCGCCTGGGACGCGCCCGCCCCCTGGGCGGCGGGCACGACGCTGGCCGAGGCGCTGCTGGCGCCGACCCGCCTCTATGTCGCGCCGTTGCTGGCGTCGCACCGCGCCGGGCTGCTGCACGCGGCGGCCCACATCACCGGCGGCGGCCTGCAAGGCAATCTGCCGCGTGTGCTGCCGCCCGATACCGAGGCGGTGCTCGACCCCGCCGCCTGGACGCCGCCGGCGGTGTTCGGCTGGCTCGCCCGGACCGGCGGCGTCGCCGCGGACGAGATGCTGCGCGTGTTCAATTGCGGGATCGGCATGGTGCTGGTGGTGGGCGATGCCGCGGCTGCCTCGGCGCTGCTCACTGACCAGGGCGAGCATCCGGTGGTAATCGGCCGGATCGACGCCCGGCCGGGGCCGGCCAAGGTGCGGTTCGAGCCGGAGGTCGGGCGTCTGTAGCCAGGCGGATGGCGCAGGCTAGCCGCCGGGCGGTCTGTAGCTCACGCTCTCGCTGAGGGCCTTGTCCATCTCCGCGACGGTCATCAGTGGCACGGTGCGGGTGCTGACCATCCCGGATGACCCGACCGCGACGCAGAGCGAGGCCATGTGCAGGTGGCTGGGCAGATCGACCACGACGAACGCGTCATCATCCCCGAGCGCGTAGTACATGGCGTCGAGCTTGCCGCCGAGCGCCTTGCAGGCGGCCTCGACGGACGTCTCGCGGCCTGATGCGTTGTCCTTTTGCAGACCCTTCATTCCCTCGGACGTGTAGGTTCCCTTGATCAGGAACTTCGGCATTTGCGTTCCTCCCCTTGGGTGAATGCATGCACAGGGGCGCTGCCTTGCGGGGCAGCGAACCTTGACGGTCATCGCCGTCCCCGGCTGCACCTGACCTGCACTCTAGCATTTTGGAAGTTTCGGCACGACCACGAATTTGGCCGCTCCGTACCCCTACCCGATCCACCCCGCCAGCACCGCCAGCAGCAGCAGCGCCACGATGTTGGTGATCTTGATCATCGGGTTCACCGCCGGGCCGGCCGTGTCCTTGTAGGGGTCGCCCACGGTATCGCCGGTCACGGCCGCCTTGTGCGCCTCCGAGCCCTTGCCGCCGTGGTTGCCTTCCTCGATGTATTTCTTGGCGTTGTCCCACGCGCCACCGCCCGAGGTCATCGAGATCGCGACGAACAGCCCGGTCACGATCACGCCGAGCAGCATCGCTCCGAGGGCCGCGAACGCCGCTGCCGGGCCCGCGATGATCCGGATGATGACCCACAGCACCACCGGCGCCAGCACCGGCAGCAGCGAGGGGACGATCATCTCGCGGATCGCCGCCCGCGTCAGCAGGTCGACGGCCCGGCCGTATTCCGGCTTGCCGGTGCCCTCCATGATGCCGGGGATGTCGCGGAACTGCCGCCGCACCTCCAGCACCACGGCGCCGGCGGCGCGCCCGACCGCGGTCATGCCCAGGGCGCCGAACAGATATGGCAGCAGTCCGCCGACGAAGAGGCCGACCACCACGTACGGGTCCTGCAAGGCGAAGTTCACGTGCAGGGTCGGAAAGTAGTGCGCCAGATCCTCGGTATAAGCCGCGAACAGCACCAGCGAGGCGAGTCCCGCGGAGCCGATCGCGTAGCCCTTGGTCACCGCCTTCGTCGTATTGCCGACCGCATCGAGCGCATCGGTCGTCCGCCGCACGTCGGGTGGAAGATCAGCCATCTCGGCGATGCCGCCGGCGTTGTCGGTCACCGGCCCATAGGCATCGAGTGCCACGATCATGCCCGCCAGCGCCAGCATCGTCGTCGCCGCGACCGCGATCCCGAACAGGCCCGCAAGCGCATAGGCGAGGATGATGCCGATGCAGATCACGATCACCGGCGCTGCCGTCGCCTCCATCGAGACGGCGAGGCCCTGGATCACGTTGGTCCCGTGCCCGGTCACCGAACTCAGCGCGATGCTGCGCACCGGGCGGTATTCGGTCGAGGTGTAGTATTCGGTGATCCACACGATCAGCCCTGTCACGCCGAGGCCGACCAGCCCGCACAGGAACACGCTCCACCAGGAGATCGTCATCCCGGTCGTCATCGTGATCGGCGCGAAGCCGAGGAAGGAGATCGCGATCAGGAAGATGCCAACGATCGAGATCGCGCCGGTGACCAGCAGGCCGCGATACAGCGCCCGCATGATGCCGCCGTCCGAGCCGATCCTGACGAAATAGGTCCCGACGATGGAAGCGATGATGCACACCGCGCCGATGCCGAGCGGCAGCATCATCAGCCAGTCGCGGATCGGGGATGCGAAGAACACCGCGCCCAGCAGCATGGTGGCGACGATCGTCACCACGTAGGTCTCGAACAGGTCGGCCGCCATGCCGGCGCAGTCGCCCACGTTGTCGCCCACGTTGTCGGCGATCACCGCCGGGTTGCGGGGGTCGTCCTCGGGGATGCCGGCTTCGCCCTTGCCCACGAGGTCGGCGCCAACGTCCGCGCCCTTGGTGAAGATGCCGCCGCCGAGCCGGGCGAAGATCGAGATCAGCGAAGCGCCGAAGGAGAGCCCGACCAGTGCGTTCAGGATCGGCCGCAGGTTGGTCGGGGGAAACCACGCGCGCAGGATCAGGTAGTAGATCGTGACCCCGAGCAGTCCGAGCCCGACCACCAGCATCCCGGTGATCGCGCCGGAGCGGAAGGCGATCGCAAGTCCCGCCGCCAACCCGGTGCGCGAGGCCTGTGCCGTGCGCACGTTGGCGCGCACCGAGACGTTCATCCCGGCGTATCCCGTCGACGCCGACAGCACCGCGCCGATCAGGAAGCCGATCGCGACATGGACGCCGAGCAGGATGCCGAGAATGATGAGGATGACGACGCCGACGATGGCGATGGTCGTGTATTGCCGGTTCAGGTAGGCGCGCGCGCCCTCCTGCACGGCGGCCGAGATCTCCTGCATCCGCGCCGTGCCGGCATCCGCCGCCAGCACCCCGCGGGCGGTGAAGACGCCATAGGCGAGGGCCAGCACGCCGCACACAACGATGATGATAAATGCCAGCGGCATCCGGATATGTCTCCCGAACGAGGGGCCGGCGCCCGGGGGACGCGTGGGACCGGCGAGGGTGCGGTCCTATGCCAGATGCGTGAAAGCGCGGCAACCGAGCGTGACCGCTTTGCCACCCGGCGCTGCGGGCTTGCAACAGGGGGTGTCGGACGGGCATGGAGAGGGACGCCGCGCGCCCGTAGCTCAGCGGTTCAGAGCGGGCCGCTCATAACGGCTTGGTCGCAGGTTCGAATCCTGCCGGGCGCAGGCGGCGCGCCGCTGCGTTCGCCGCAAGTCACGACTGCTTGGCGAAATCCACCGACTGCGCACCGACGAGCAGGCGAAAGCGCCCGATGCGCCCGTCGCTTCCGGGCTCGAACGAGCCGAACGCACCGGGCAGGTCATAGCGCGACCCGACGCGCGCGGCATTCGCCGGCACTGCGGCCGAGCCGGCCATCGCGACGCGTACGGTGACGACCGGCCCGGCGAAGGGGCGGAGTTCTAAATGACCCGTCCCATGCGCGAACCGCATGACCAGCCTGCCGTCATCCCGCGCCAGCGTGGCCGGGCCCGTGATCTCGTTTGCATAGCGGCCGAGGATGCTGTCATCCGCGGGCGCCGCCGCCGGGGATTTCGGCAGCGCATAGTTTTTCGCCTCCGTCTCGATCGCCTTCGTGGCGGCAGCCAGCGCCCGCTGCACGCGGTCCTGCGCCGGATTGCCGAGCACGCGATCATAGAACTCGAGCGCCAGCGCGTCCGCCAGCCCCCTGTTGTCCAGGTTCGTCAGCACGACCATGCCGATCTTCTTGTCCGGCAGGAACCCGATATGCGCCCCGCACAGGCCGGTGCCGCCGTTGTGGAAGATCACGCGGCCGTTCGGCGTCGCCGAAAGCAGCCATCCCATCGCATAGGAAATCCGCTCCTCGAGCCCGACCCTGGCCACCCGCGTCACCGCCAGATTTTTCTCCGAAACGATCCGGCGCCCGGCGAACATGCCGTCGGCGATCAGCAGCCGCAGCCACGCGGCGCAGTCCTCGACGGTGGAGTTGATCGCTCCTGCCGGGCCGACCCCATAAAGACCCGGATCGTACGGCCGCTCGACCGCGCCGTCCGGCGTCCAGCCGTGCCCGAGCGCGTGATCGGGCGCGCTCTCGATCCCGTCGAACGTGAAGCTGGTGTCCGCCATCCCGAGTGGTCCCGTGATCGTCTGCGCCGTCGCCGTCGGCCAGTCGGCGAAGCCGAGCGCGCGGGCGGCGATCCTGCCGCCGAACAGGTGCGTGATGTTGGTGTAGGTGAACACCGCGCGGAACGAGGAAGCCGGCATCACGAAACGCAGCGAATGCATCATCGCCTCGGGCGTGAACCCGAGATCAATCAGGAAATCGTTCGCGTAGGGCGGCAGCCCGGAGCGCTGGGCGAGGATGTCGTAGATGCGGAACTCGCGGGTGGCATACGGGTCGCCCAGTGCGAAGGCGGGATCGACATCGACGACGCGGTCGTCCCAGGCGAGCTTGCCGCGGTCGACGGCGATCGCGAGCAGCGTCGCGCAGAACGCCTTCGTCGTCGAGCCGATCTGAAACACGGTCCGCGGCGAGACCGGCGCACTCGCCTGCCGGCCGCGCACGCCGAAGCCTTTCGCATAGACGATCCGGTCGTCCGCCACGATCCCGACCGCCAGGCCAGGCGCGTCGAACGCCTTCATCCCCGTCGTGATGCGTGCCTCGAGGCCCGGGATCAGTGCGGTGATCCTGTTGGCCGGCACCGCCGCCGCGGCGGCAGGCGATGCCTGCGCTTGCGCGGGCTCGGGCATCAGTTGCGACGCCAGCAGCAGGGCCGCCGATGTGTAAAGTCCACGTCGCTGGATTGCCATGAGCCGCCCCCCGCTCGTGCGCCGCACCCGCTGCATGTCACAGGACGGCGATGCGAGTGCGCTACGATTCACGGTAGCATCAAAGAGGGGTTCCCTCAACCGCGGCAAAAGCCTCCCGGCAGGCGCTCAAGCGGGTTGCGCGCCGGCGCCGCGCCGCCGATTTCGCCCCCATGTTGCGGCGCACCCCCCGCGCCCTTACCTATTGCGTCTCCCCCGCGCCCGCGCCCCCCAGGAGCCTCGCCCATGCCGAGCTATCAGTACGTCTACGTGATGAAAGACCTCACCAAGGCCTATCCCGGCGGCCGCGAGGTGTTCAAGGGCATCACCCTCTCCTTCCTGCCCGGCGTGAAGATCGGCGTCCTCGGCATCAACGGCGCCGGCAAGTCGACGCTGCTCAAGATCATGGCCGGCATCGAGCGCGAGTTCGGCGGCGAGGCCTGGGCCGCCGAGGGTGCCCGCATCGGCTACCTCAGCCAGGAGCCGCATCTCGATCCGGACCTGACGGTGGGCGAGAACGTCGCCCTCGCGTTCGCGCCGCTCAAGCAGGCGCTGGCCCGCTTCAACGCAATCGCCGAACGCTTCGCCGAGCCGATGGACGACGACGAGATGAATGCGCTCCTCGCCGAGCAGGCCGAGCTGCAGGAAAAGATCGACGCCGAGGACGGCTGGGAACTCGACCGCCGCATCGACATCGCACTCGACGCGCTGCGCTGCCCGCCCGCCGAAGCCGCCGTCACGACACTCTCGGGCGGCGAGCGTCGCCGCGTCGCGCTCTGCCGGCTGCTGCTCGAAAAGCCCGACATCCTCCTGCTGGACGAGCCGACCAACCATCTCGACGCCGAAAGCGTGGCCTGGCTCGAGCACACGCTGCGCGACTATTCGGGGACGGTTCTCGTGGTGACGCACGACCGCTATTTCCTCGACAACGTCACCAACTGGATCCTGGAAATAGAGCGCGGCCGCGGCTATCCGTTCGAGGGCAACTACTCCTCGTGGCTGACGCAGAAGCGCAAGCGCCTGCAGCAGGAGGAGAAGGAGGAAAGCGCCCGCCAGCGCGCGCTCGCCGCCGAGCAGGAATGGATCGCCGCATCGCCCCGCGCGCGCCAGGCCAAGAACCGCGCCCGCATCTCACGCTACGAGGACCTGCTGGCGAAAAGCCAGGAGCAGGTCGGCAGCGTCGCCGAGATCATCATTCCGCCCGGCCCCCGTCTCGGCGGCACCGTCATCGAGGCCGAGGGCCTGCGCAAGGGTTACGGCAATTCGCTGCTCATCGACGCCTTGGACTTCAAGCTGCCGCCTGGCGGCATCGTCGGCGTGATCGGCCCGAACGGCGCGGGGAAGACCACCCTGTTCCGCATGATCGTCGGCCAGGAGCAGCCCGACGCCGGCGCCTTGCGCATCGGCGACACGGTAAAACTCGGCTACGTCGACCAGTCGCGCGACAGTCTCGACGCCGACGCCTCCGTCTGGGAGGAGATCAGCGGCGGCACCGACGTCATCCACCTCGGCAAGCGCACCGTGCAGAGCCGCGCCTATGTCGGTGCCTTCAACTTCAAGGGTGCGGACCAGCAGAAGCGCGTCGGCATCCTCTCCGGCGGCGAACGCAACCGCGTCCACCTCGCGAAGATGCTGAAATCCGAGAGCAACGTCATCCTGCTCGACGAGCCGACCAACGACCTCGACGTCGACACGCTCCGCGCCCTGGAGGAAGCCCTCACCGAGTTCGCCGGCTGCGCCGTCATCATCAGCCACGATCGCTGGTTCCTCGATCGGCTGGCGACCCACATCCTGGCCTTCGAGGGCGACAGCCATGTCGAGTGGTTCGAGGGCAACTTCCAGGCCTACGAGGAGGACAAGCGCCGCCGTCTCGGCGCGGAAGCCACCGAGCCGCATCGGATCAAATACCGCCCGCTGGCGCGCTGAACGGTCCGATCTCCGCATGTGCGGCATGTGACGGGGATCCTGACCGGCCGGCTTGTCCTTTCGCGCATCGGAGCGGCGGATCTGCCGGAACTGATCGTGCTCAAGGCCGATCCCCGCGTCTTTGCGCAAATGCTCGGCGGCGTCCGCAGCGCCCAGCAGACCGTCGCGGAGCTGGCGCAGGAACTCGCATTCTGGGGCGAGCACGGCGTCGGCCTCTGGACCGTGCGCCCTGCCGCAGGTGGCGCGCTGCTCGGCATCACCGGGCTGCACGCGCGGCCCGATGGCCGCGGCCTGGCATTGCGCTTCGCGTTCCGCCCGGAGGCCCGTGGCCGCGGCCTCGCCGCCGAGGCCGCCGGCGCGGCACTCCGCTTCGCCCACGACCACGCCGGCCTCGCGCGTGTGGTCGCGGTGGCGCGGGAGGAAAACTTCGCCTCCCGCCAGGTGCTCGGCGCCATCGGGATGGTGCCCTGCGAGCGGTTCGTGCAGCATGGCAGCGCGATGCTGCTCTATGAGAGCAGCCGTTGAGTTGCACGCAGGGAGGCTGGCATGGACACCGATCGCCGCACGCTGCTGCTCACCGGTGCCAGCCGCGGCATCGGCCACGCGACGGTCAAGCGCTTCGCCAGCGCCGGCTGGCGCGTCATCACCGTCTCGCGGCACCCGTTCCCGGCGATCTGCCCCTGGGACGGCGGCGAGCAGAACCACATCCAGCTCGACCTCGCCGATCTCGACCGGATGCCGGCGGCGATCGAGGGGGTGAAGCGCCGCCTTGACGGCGGCCGGCTGCACGCGCTGGTCAACAACGCCGGCATCTCGCCGAAAGGTCCGGGCGACACGCGTCTCGGCCTGCTGGAGAGCGACGCCACGACCTGGCTGCACGTGTTCAGCGTCAACCTGTTTTCCACCGCCCTGCTCGGCCGCGGTCTGTTCGAGGAACTGCGCGCGGCCCGCGGCGCCATCGTCAACGTCACGTCCATCGCCGGCTCGCGCGTGCATCCCTTCGCGGGCGTCGCCTACGCCACGTCGAAAGCGGCGCTGGCGGCGCTGACGCGGGAGATGGCGTTCGATTTCGGCCCGCACGGGGTCCGCGTGAACGCGATCGCGCCGGGCGAGATCGACACCGCCATCCTCTCCGCCGGCACCGACAAGCTGGTCGAGCAGGAAATCCCGATGAAACGCCTCGGCCGCCCGGCGGAGGTGGCGGAGACGATCTTCTTCCTCTGCACCGAGGCGTCCAGCTACGTGAACGGGGCGGAAATCCACATCAACGGCGGGCAGCACGTCTGAGATGGAAGCAAGGCCGGGCTCTGCCCGGACCCGCCGGGGCCTGAGGCCCCAGACCCCCTTCCGCAGTGTTTGCAAAGGCTCGGCCTTTGCCGGGGTCCAGGGGCAGAGCCCCTGGCCTTCCTCGTGCTGACCTACGCCCTGATCGGCCTCGGCGGCGCGCTTGGAAGTGTCGGGCGCGCCTGGATCGCGGTGGCGATGGCGCGGCTGACCGGCCCGGCTTTCCCTTGGGGCACCATCCTCATCAACGTCGTGGGCTCGTTCGTGATCGGGTTCTTCGGCACCATCACCGCCTCCGGCGGCCGGCTGCCGGCGCCGACCGACGCGCGGGCCTTCGTGATGATCGGCATCTGCGGCGGGTTCACGACATTCTCGTCGTTCAGCCTGCAGACGCTCGATCTCGCCCGCGACGGGCGGCCCGGGCAGGCGCTCGGCAATGTGGCGCTGTCGGTGGCGCTCTGTCTCGCTTCGGTCGCGGCCGGCCATTATGCGGCGGCCGAGGTGAATGCCGGCCGGGTGCGGGCGGCGGCCGGACCAGAGGGCCTCGGCGAGCGCGTGCTGGTCGTCCTCGACCGGGCCCGCGACGCGCCGGGCGTGCTCGCCGCTGCCACGCGGCTTGCCGCGCTGGAGGGGATGTCCGGGATCGAGGTGCTGGCGTGGCGTGCGCCGCCGCCGGACACGCGCCTGCCGGGCTTGGAGGTGCTGACCGCCGAGCGCGCGCTGGCGGCAGACGAGGGTGCGCGGCTGGACGAGGCGATCGACGCGTGGCGGTCGGAATTCGCCCGTGACGGCGTCTCGGTGCGGGTGGAGGCGGTCGAGGGCGAACTCGCATCACGGCTCGCCGGGCCGACGCCGGCGGCGGCAATCGTCGTCGGCCGCGCGTTGCACCGGGATGCACTGCATGCGGCGCTGTTCGCGAGCAGCCGGCCGGTGCTGGTCGTGCCGCCGGGCTGGGGCCGCAGCTTCGGACGGGTGGTCGCCATCGCGTGGCGGGACGACCCTTGCGTGCCGCTCGCCGTGGCGAGTGCACTTCCGCTGCTGCGGCGCGCGGAGCGGGTGCATGTGCTGGTCGCGGGCGAGGCGCGGGCGCGCGTGCCGGGGCTGCTGCGAAGGGCCGCGATCGCGGCGGAGGTGCGGCGCGCGGCGGCCGGCCCGACCGGTGCCGCGCTGCTGGCGGCGGCGCACGCGTGCGGGGCCGACCTGCTGGTGATGGGCGCCTACACCCACGGCGTGTGGCGGGAGGCGGTGCTCGGAGGTGTGACCCGGGAGCTGCTGGAGACGGGGGATTTGCCCATGCTGATGCGGCATGATGGGGCCTCCTGAAAGGGAGGCGCCTCATGTCCGATCCGGTGCTGATCGCCGGTGCCGGGCCGACCGGCCTCGCCGCGGCGCTGGAACTCTCGCGCCTCGGCATCCCCGTCCGCATCGTGGACAGGCTCGCGGAGCCGCCCCGGACCTCCCGCGCCGTCGGCGTGCAGGCGCGGACGCTCGAGTTGCTGGAGCAACGCGGGCTGGCCGCCGAGCTGGTCGGCCTCGGAGAACCCGGCGTGGCCGGCAGCATCTACGGTGGCGGCGACCGCCTGTTCCGCGTGGACTTCACCGGCATCGACAGCCGCTATGCCTACATCCTGTTCGTCTCGCAGGCGGAGACCGAGCGTGTCCTTCGCGACGCGATCGAGCGGGGCGGCACGCAGATCGAGCGCGGCGTGGAACTCGTGGGACTGTCGCAGGATGCCCACGCGCACGATCCGTCGCCGGTCAGATACGTGCTGCGCCATCCGGATGGCCGGCTGGAGCAGGCGCAGGCGCCGTGGCTGATCGACGCCGAAGGCGCACACAGCACGGTGCGCACGACGCTCGACCTGCAATTCGAGGGCAAGACGCGACAAGAGGACTACATTCTCGGCGACCTGCATATCGACGGCGACATCGCGGCGACCGATTTTCACATATTCTCCTCGGCTCACGGCCTGCTGGCCCTGTTTCCGATGGGCCGCCGGCACTTCCGTCTGATCGCCAGCAATCCGCTCAGCACGCCGCGCCCGGATACCGCACCCGGCCTGGAAGAATTGCAGGCGATCTTCGACCAGCGCTCGCATATCCCGGCGCGGCTGCGCGATCTGGTCTGGAGTTCGTGGTTCCGCATCAACAGCCGCATGGTGCAGCGCCTGAAGGTCGGCCGCCTGCTGCTCGGCGGCGACGCGGCGCACATCCACAGCCCCGCCGGCGGGCAGGGGATGAACACCGGCATCCAGGACATGGTCAACCTGGGCTGGAAGCTCGCCCTTGTCATGCGGGGACAGGCGCCGGCGGTGCTGCTCGATACGTACGAGCAGGATCGCCTGCCGGTCATGCGCTCCGTGCTCAGCAGGACGGAGGGACTGACCGACGTCATCGGTTCCGAGAACCACGTGGTGCGCGGCCTGCTGAACCATATCGGCCCGTGGTTCGGCGGCGCCGCGATCGTGCAGGAGGCCGCCACGGCGCGGATCAGCCAGACGGCGCTCGGCTATCGCGACAGCCCGCTCTCGGCGAATCACGCGCATGACGGCGGGCTCCATGCCGGGGACCGCGTGCCGGACATGCCGGTTCGCGTCCGGGGCGATTCCGGCTGGCGCGACGACACATTGCTTGCCGTGCTCGATCCCTCGCGTTTCGTGCTGCTGGTGGTGCGTGCCGACGAGACCGCGCCGGGTTCCGAGAAAATCGGCCATGCGGTGCGACCCTGGGCGGATGTCGTCGGCATCGCCGACCTCTCGGCCGCGACCGGCGAGGCGGCGCAGGCGCGGTTCCGGGCCGCGTTCGGCCGCTCCGCCGGGGCGTTCCTGGTGCGGCCGGACGGCTATGTCGGCCTCGCCGCCGGCGAGCATGAAGCCGCCCGGCACCTGCAGGCCTATTGCCGTCGATGGCTGACCACCCCCGGCGGCTGACCACCCACGGCGGCTGACCAACATGCTACGCCGGCGCCGGCGTGGGCGGAGCGCCGCGTTCAGCCGCCGTAGCGCCGGCGCAGTTCGGTCTTGAGCACCTTGCCCGTCGCGCCGTGCGGCAGGCTCTCGGCGACGATCACG
>DATAYA010000083.1:0-4355 GCA_036272815.1 Acetobacteraceae bacterium | reverse complement strand
AAGACCACCATTGCGCGCTTGCTCGCGGCCCGCGCCGGCCTGCATTTCGTGCAGATCTCGGCGGTGTTCTCGGGCGTCGCCGATCTCAAGCGCGTGTTCGAGGACGCCGCGCGCCGCCGCCGCCTCGGCGAGGCCACGCTGTTGTTCGTGGACGAAATCCACCGCTTCAACCGCGCCCAGCAGGACGGTTTCTTGCCCGTCGTGGAGGACGGCACGATCACCCTGATCGGCGCGACGACGGAAAACCCCTCTTTCGAGCTGAACGGCGCCCTCTTGTCCCGCTGCCAGGTGCTTGTCCTGCGGCGGCTCGACGACGCCGCACTGGAGCTCCTGCTGGCCCGCGCGGAAGCCGAACTGGGGCGCCACCTGCCGCTGGACGCCGACGCCCGCATCGCGCTCCGCGCCATGGCGGACGGCGACGGCCGCTACATCCTCAACATGGCCGAACAGATCGCGGCGCTGCCGCCGGAGACGCAGACGCTGGATCCGGCCGGGCTGTCCGCGCTGCTGGCCCGCCGCGCCGCGCTGTACGACAAGGACCGGGAGGAGCATTACAACCTCATCTCCGCCCTGCATAAATCCCTCCGCGGGTCGGATCCGGATGCGGCGCTGTACTGGTTCGCGCGGATGCTGAACGGCGGCGAAGACCCGCGCTATATCGCGCGCAGGCTGGTGCGGTTCGCGGCCGAGGATGTCGGCATGGCCGATCCCAGCGCGCTGCCCCAGGCACTGGCGGGCTGGGAGACGTACGAGCGTCTTGGCTCGCCCGAGGGCGAACTGGCGATCGCGCAGGTGGTCATCCATCTCGCCACTGCGCCGAAATCGAACGCGGTTTATGCAGCCTATGGCGCGGCGCGGGCGTCCGCCAAGGCCACTGGCTCGCTGATGCCGCCGGCGCACATTCTGAATGCGCCGACGCGGCTGATGAAGGACCTGGGCTATGGCTCCGGGTATCAGTACGACCACGAAGCCGAGGACGCGTTTTCCGGGCAGAACTACTTTCCGGACGGCATGGTACGCGAGCAGTTCTACCGGCCGCGTGATCGCGGGTTCGAACGCGAGGTTGCCAAGCGGCTGGAGTATTGGGCGAAGCTGAGGGCGGGCCGAGTCGACTGACGGCGGGTGAGCGCCGAAGCGTGCGCTCACCCTGCTCCAGTACTGCGCTCACCCTGCTCCAGTACATTGTCTTTTCGCGTAATTCAGACCTCCGGCGATTCCGCCTCCGGTCATCATGCTCTGAGCGTCAGGCCCAGTGGCCAGGCACCCAGACGCTGCCTTGCCAGTGCGGCGGTACCCAGAACCGCTGCGGCGGGGCGTAGTAAGCGGTGGGCGGGGGAGCGTAGTACACCGGCGGCGGGGCGTAGACAGGCGGCGCCACAACAACCGGCGGCACGGCAATACCAATCCCGACCCGACAGCACCACCATCCGCCGCGCCACCAGGCCTCGGCCTTGCCAGGCAGCGCGATCACACCAAGGCTGGCGACCCCGGCGATAGCGAGCATCGTGCCAATGCGCTTCAATCGTGACATGGTCAGCACCTCCGGCCGCGTGCGGTACGACAGATGTGTTGCGTCAGGTTGACCAGATTGTAACCGAATGCCTCAGATGACGCGCTACTCCGCTGCTAGCCGTGGCGGCTCCGCGATCTCCGCCGCACGCTGCAGATCGACCGACAACAGCCGTGATACCCCGCGTTCCTGCATGGTCACGCCATACAGCCGGTCCATGCGCGCCATGGTCAGCGGGTGGTGCGTCACCACCAGGAACCGCGTCGCGGTGTCGCGCACCATGTCCTCCAGCAGCGTGCAGAACCGATCGACATTGGCATCGTCCAGCGGTGCGTCCACCTCGTCCAGCACGCAGACCGGCGCGGGATTGCAGCGGAACACGGCGAAGATGAGCGACAGCGCGGTCAACGCCTGCTCACCACCCGATAGCAGCGATAGGGTCGCCAATTTCTTGCCCGGCGGTTGAGCATAGATCTCCAGTCCCGCCTGCAGCGGGTCGTCCGAGCCCACCAGCGCCAGATGGGCCTTGCCGCCACCGAACATGCGGCTGAACAGCGCCTGGAAGTTGCGGTCGATCTGTTCGAACACGGACCCCAGCCGCTCGCGGCCTTCGCGGTTCAGATGCCCGATCGAGCCGCGCAGCTTGGCGATGGCGGTGGTCAGTTCTTCGCGCTCGGTGGTGATGCCGGCGATCTGCTGCTCGACCGCCTGCGCCTCGATCTCGGCGCGCAGGTTCACCGGCCCCATTTCCTCGCGCTCTTTCAGCAGTCGCTCCAGTCGGCGCCGGCCCTTTTCCTCCAGCTCGTGCGACAGTTCCGCCGGTGGATCGGGCACCGCCGGGTTGGTGCCGAGACGCTCGACGATCCGCTCTTCCATTGCCTGCCAGGTCTGGTGGGCCTGGGCGGCGCTGCCTTCTGCGCGGACCGCATCCTCGCGTACCGCGCCCAGCGACGCGTCCGCCGCGCGCGCCGCGCGATCCGCCTGGGCGGTGCGGTCGGCGGCCTGTTGCAGTGCCGCGGCGGCCGACCGATGCGTCGCCTCGGCTGCCTCGAGGGCGTCGAGCGCCGCTGTCCGACGTGCCGCAAGCTGCTGCGGTGCCGCCTGAAGCGCGACATGCTCCGCCTCTGCCGTCTCTCGGCGCGCGGCCAGTTCCTGGCAGCGCCTCTCGGCATCGGCCGCCCGCTGCGCCCAATCCGCGCGCTCCGCCGCGATGGCCGCGCAGCGCTCGGTCCGCACCGCATGCTCGCGTTCCAACGCCTGGTAGTCGGCCTGGGCCGCCGCTTCGGCTGATCGCGCCGAGGACAGCGCCTGTCGCGCGGCTTCTACCGCGTCGCGAAGCGCGCCGAGATCCGGCAGCGCCGCGTGCGCCTCGCGTGCCTGGGCTAGAGTGGCGTCCGCCTCTTCGCGTTCGGCCGACAACCCCTGCAGCTGGCTTTCTGTCGCGGCGAGACGCGCCGCCGCTTCCGCGGCGCGCGCCCGAAGCTGCTGATGCGCCGAGCGTGCCCGCTCCAGGCGCCTCTCGGCTGCCGATCGCTGTGCGCGCGCTTCACTCTCGGCAACGGTCGCCGCTTGGTCGGCTTCGGCAGCCGCCTGCCGGGCCACTAGCGCCGCATCGGCATCCGCCGTCGCCTGCTGGAGTTCGCGCTGAAGCTCGGACAACCGGTTCCGCTGCTGCAGGCGCACGGCCGCGGCCGTGGGAGTGCCGGCACGAACCGTATAACCGTCCCATCGCCAGACCGCGCCGCCGCGCGACACCACCACTTGGCCGGGGCTCAAAGCCGGCTGGCAGGCCTCGCCCGTGGTTTCATCGACCAAGCCGGTCTGCGACAGCACCCGCGCCAGCGCCGGTGGCCCTTGCACCAGTTCGCCAATCGGCACGGCCCCTTGCGGCAGCGCAGGTGCAGGATCGAACGGCGGCAACGCCCGCCAGTGCCGCGCCGCGTCGCGGTCGGAAGCCGAGGTCAACTCCTCGCCCAGTGCGGCGCCGAGTGCGGTCTCCAGGCCGGCGGGCACGGTCAGCGCGTCCACCATCGGCGGCCAGCGTTCGCCATCCCGCACCGCCAGCACCTCAGTCAGCGCTCGCGCCTCCGCGGCCAGTTTCGCGTGAGCGGACTCTGCCGAGGCCTGGCGTTCCCGTGCTGTCAGCAACGCCGGGCCGGTTGCCGCGCGAGCGTTCTCGGCCAAGACCAGGGCCTCGCCGGCCGAGGCGAGAGCGCTTTCGGCGGACGTCTGCTCGGCGGAGGCGGCGTCGAGTGCCGCCGGGTCGATCGCCTGCGCGGCAACGCGATCATGCTCGGCCTGGACTTGTGCGAACTGCCGTTCCAGTCGCTGCCACCGCGCTTCGGCCTCAGTGACCTGCCGCATCACCGTCTGGGCGCGTGCATTCGCCTCGGCAGCCGCGTCGGTCGCGCGATTTGCATCGGCTTCCGCCGCGTGGACGGCTTCGGTTGTATTGGCCACCGCCGCCTGTGCCGACTCTGCACGCGAGGCGTGGCCCGAATCGGCCGCGGCCAAGGCCGCATCCTCCGCGCCAAGGCGCGACTCGGCCGCCGCCGAGTCGTTCCTGAGCTGTTCGGCGTGCGCCAAATCCTCCGCGAGCTGGGTCAACCGCCGCGATGCATCAGCCAGCGCGGTGCGGGCGCGCTCTTCCTCCGCGGCGAGTTGTTCCTGCGACACGCGATGGCGTTCCAAGGCCGTGCGTGCGTCGGCCTCGGCGCTGTGCAGTGCGGGCATGACGCTGGCCGCCTCGGCCGCTTGTGCGGCTGCCTGGGTGGCCGCATCGGTCGCGGCCGCGACGGCCATGCGCGCGGCGTGCAGCGCGGCTTCTGCCTCGGCGCGCACGGCC
>DATAYA010000082.1:0-4251 GCA_036272815.1 Acetobacteraceae bacterium | reverse complement strand
CGCGCCGGTTCGCGGCACGCTCGGCCTATGTGAAAGTGCGCGACAGGGCGAGTTTCGAGTTTGCGATCGCCTCGGCGGCGGTCGCCTTGGCGATCGAGGATGGCGTCGTCCGCGAGGCGCGCGTCGCGGTCGGCGGCGTCGCGACGAAGCCGTGGCGGCTGCCGGAGGTGGAGCGGCGCCTGGTGGGCCAGCCGGCGGATGAAGCCCATGCGCGCCAGGCGGCGGAGGCGGCGACGGATGGTGCGGTCACGCATGGCGCGAACGCCTACAAGGTCCCGCTGCTGCGCGCCGTCGTTGCGCGCGCGATCCTGACCGTGGCAGGTGCCGCATGAACGCGCTCATCGGCCAGCCGGTCAGCCGCGTCGACGGGCCGGTCAAGGTCACCGGGCAGGCGAGCTACGCGGCGGAGTTCCGGCTGCGCACGCTCTGCTATGGCGCGATCGTCCCGAGCCGGATCGCGAGCGGCCGCATCAGCAAACTCGACGCGTCGGCGGCCGAGCGTGCGCCGGGTGTGCTGGCGGTGATCTGGCACGAGAACTGCGAACGTCTGCCGTACCACAAGCTCGATCCGATCCCGATCGTGGACCCGAAATCCGGCCAGCCGCTCCGCGTCATGCAGACGCCGGAAATCCTATTCGACGGGCAGCCGATCGCGGTCGTAATCGCCGAGACGCAGGTGGAGGCGGAGGCGGCGGCGGCGCTCGTGCGGGTGGAGTACGAGGCACGGCCGGCGCGCACGGTGTTGCAGGGTGCGCCCTCGCATCCGCCGGCGGAGCCGAACGCGAAATCGGGGCGGCCGGGAACCACCGAGCGCGGCGATGCGGACGCGGCCCTCGCGGCGGCCGCGGTGCGGATCGACGGGCGTTACAGCCACGCGCGGGAGCACCACAATGCGATGGAGCCGCATGCGACCATCGCCGAATGGGATGGCGGCCGGCTGACGCTCTATGACAAGGCGCAATGGGTGGACAATTGCCGGCGCGAGATCGCGCATGTGTTCGGGATGCAGGAAGCCGACATCCGCGTCGTCGCGCCCTTCGTCGGCGGCGCGTTCGGCTCGGCGCTGCGCACCTGGCCGCATGTCGCGATCGCCGCGGTCGCGGCACGGCGCGTCGGCCGTCCGGTGCGGGTGGAGCTGTCGCGCCGGCAGTGCTTCAGCAGCATCGGCTTCCGCCCCCATACCGACCAGCGTGTGTCGCTCGGTGCAGACCGCGACGGCAAACTCACCGCGATCGTGCAGGAAGCCGTCGCCCAGACGTCGGTCTATGAGGAATATGCCGAGGCGACGCTGAGCCCGCCGCGCAACACCTATTCCTGCGCGAATGTCCGCACGGAGTACCGCTTCGTCGATCTCAACACCAACACGCCTTGCCCGATGCGCGGGCCTGGCGAGGCGACCGGGGTTCAGGCGCTCGAGATGGCGATGGACGAGCTGGCCGAGGCGTTGCGGATGGACCCGCTGACGCTGCGGCTGCGCAACTATGCCGAGCGGGACGAAGCCAAGAACCTGCCCTGGTCGAGCAAGGCGCTGCGGGAATGCTACGCCGCGGCTGCTGCGCGTTTCGGCTGGGAGCGGCGCCCGCTGGAGGTGCGCGCGATGCGTGACGGGCGCGATTGGATCGGCTGGGGCATGGCGACGACGATCTATCCGGCGGACCGCATGCCTGCATCGGCGGAGGCCGTGCTCTATTCGAACGGCACGGTGGTCGTGCGCAGCGCGGCGAGCGACATGGGGCCGGGCACGTACACGGCGATGAGCCAGCTCGCGGCCGCGACGCTCGGGCTGCCGATCGAGCGAATTTCCTTCGAGCTCGGCGACAGCGATATGCCGGCCGCACCGGTGCATGGCGGCTCGATCACGCTGGTCAGCGTCGGCAATGCGGTGGTGGCGACCTGTACGGCACTGCGCGAGCGTGTGACCGAATTGGCCGGCGGCGACGGCGCGGCGCCGGAGGACTGGTCCGGGCTGCTGCAACGGCACGGGTTGCAGGAGTTGCGCGCATCGGGCCATGCAAAGCCGGAGCCGGCGGCGGCGAAGTATTCCAGCAGCGGCTTCGGCGCGGTGTTCGTCGAGGTGCGCGTCGATGCCGAGTTCGGCACCATCCGGGTGCCCCGGATTGTCGGCGCCTATGACGTGGGCGTGGTGGTGAACCCGAAGCTCGCGCGCAGCCAGTGCATCGGCGGCATGGTCGGCGGCCTCGGGATGGCGCTGCTGGAGCGGGCCGAGTGGGATAGCCGGATCGGCCGCGTGATGAATGCCAATCTCGCGGAATATCTGGTGCCGGTCTGCGCCGATATCCGGGAGCTGGACGTGACCTTCGTCCCGTCGGAGGACCGGATCTTCAGTCCGATCGGGGCGAAGGGGCTGGCGGAGATCGCGCTCTGCGGCGTCGCGCCGGCGATCGCCAATGCCGTCTGGCACGCGACGGGGCGGCGCGTGCGCGACCTGCCGATCCTGCCGGAGGCGCTGCTCGACTGAGACGCCTTGCGGGCCGCCGGGCAATTATGGACTTGACCGGGACCGCCCGATGTCCCGACCCTGCTGCCGGCATCAGGAGTGGGATCGATGCGCAGGATCGCCGCGGTGCTTGTCGTGCTGCTGCTCTCGGTCAGGGTGGCGCAGGCCGCCCCACCGAAGCGGGCCCCTCGACCGGTCGATCTGGCGCTCGTGCTGGTGGACGACGTCTCCGGCAGCATCAACGACGACGAGTTCGCCTTGCAGAAGAAGGGGTACGTCAGCGCGTTCGATGATCCGAAGGTGATCGCCGCGATCACCGGCGGCACGGCGGGCGCGATCGCTGTCGCATACGTGGAGTTCGCGGGCGACTATCAGGTGCGCACCGTGCTCGATTGGCAGATTATTCACGATGCGGACTCGTCGAGGGCGTTCGCGGCCGCGCTGGGAGAGGCGGAGCGTTCCTTTCGCGGCCACACGGCGATCAGTGCCGGGATCGACCGTGCGATGCAGCTTCTCGCGCATGCCGATGTCCGCGCCGACCGGCGCGTGATCGACGTCTGCGGTGACGGCACCAACAATGCCGGTCGCGATGTCGTCGATGCGCGACGGGACGCGCTGCGCGCGGGTGTCACGATCAACGGCCTCGCGATCGCCAACGAGAGCGACGTGCCGTGGCTGGAGGCGCACACGCACCCGCCGGGCGGACTGGCGAACTATTACCGCCAGAACGTGACCGGGGGTCCCGGCAGCTTCGTTCTGGAGATCCACGACTACCGGAGCTTCGCCACCGCGATTGCGCGCAAGCTCATCAACGAGATTGCCCGCCGACGCGCGTCGCCTTCGCCGGTGCGGCCGGGCTGAAGGCCCCGGTGCCGGCCGGCCCCGCGCCGCCAAGGGCAGGACGCGGGCGGGCAGGACGGGGCCGGGCTGGCCGCCGGGCAGCGGCGTTGTTTGCAAGCCACAGGACGGCCTTAAGATGGCGGGAGGCGAGGATTCGGCATGGCCTGCTGGGGTCGCGACCTTAGAACCGCATGTGGCGCCCCAGGAGGCCGAATGCCCGATTTCCACGATTTCACCATGCCCGAGCAGCCTGCCTGCGATCTACGCCGGGTCGGGTCTCACCCCGACCATTGGTATCCGCTGGCCTGGTCGCGGGAGGTGAAGCGCGGGCGCAGCTATGCCGCGCAATTCGCCGGCGAGCCGATCGCGCTGGTGCGGCCGAAGGCGGGGCCGGTCTTCGCGCTCGAGGACCGCTGCGCCCATCGGCAGGTGCCGCTGTCCAAGGGTGTGGTGGCGGGCTGCAATCTCCGCTGCTGCTACCACGGATGGACCTACGATTCGCACGGCGCCTGCGTGGACGTGCCCTATCTGGGCAAGGGCAAGCTGCCGAACGGGGTGCGCGCCTATCCATGCCGCGAGCAGGACGGGCTGATCCTGGTCTGGCCCGGCGACCCGGATTGCGTGACCGAGCTGGGCCCGCTCGGCGCCGCGGCGGACCGCGCGTTCAAGACCCGCCGCTTCGGCCACCAGGTTCGCTGCCACTATACCTTCATGCACGAGAACCTGATGGACATGAACCATCAGTTCCTGCACCGCCGGCAGATGGGACAGATCTCCCCGCGCCTGCTCGGGCGCCGGATGGGGGATGACTGGCTGGAGATCGACTACAGCTTCGCCCGCACCGGCGGCAAGCAGCCGCTGGGCGAGGCCGCGATCCTGGGCAGCCGGCGCGGTGCCTCGAAGGTCCACAGGGATCTGATGACCATTCGCACCGAGTATCCGTACCAGACATT
>DATAYA010000081.1:0-9656 GCA_036272815.1 Acetobacteraceae bacterium | reverse complement strand
CCGATCCGGTCGCGTGGGCGACCGAGATGCCGCCCGCCACCGCCTCGGTCGTCGCCTCTCCGGTGCCGCACCGCTGGGCGGATGCGGCGTGGATGACGCGCCGAGGGCAGGCGATCGCATACGATGCGCCGGTTTCGATCTATGAGGTGCACGCCTTCTCCTGGCAGCCGGCCGTCGTCGCCGGCAGCCACGGCTGGCAGCAGCTCGCGGAGCGGCTGGTGCCGTACGCGGCGCGGCTCGGCTTCACCCATGTCGAGCTGCTGCCGGTGATGGAGCATCCGTTCGGCGGATCGTGGGGCTATCAGCCGCTCGGCCAGTTCGCGCCCTCTGCCCGGCTCGGGCCGCCCGAGGACTTCGCGGCGTTCGTCGATGCCTGCCACCAGGCGGGATTGGGGGTCATCCTCGACTGGGTGCCGGCGCATTTCCCGACCGACGCCTATGGCCTCGCCCGCTTCGACGGCACGCCCCTCTATGAGCACGCCGACCCGCGCGAGGGATTTCATCGTGACTGGAACACGATGATCTACAATCTCGGCCGCAACGAGGTGCGCAACTTCCTGATCGGCTCGGCGCTGCACTGGCTGGAGCACTACCACGCCGACGGACTGCGCGTGGATGCCGTCGCCTCGATGCTGTACCGCGACTATTCGCGCAATCCGGGCGAGTGGGTGCCGAACAAGTACGGCGGGCGCGAGAACCTGGAATCGATTTCCTTTCTTCAGGACCTGTCCCGCGTGGTTGCCGAGCGGGTGCCCGGCGCGGTGCTGATCGCGGAAGAAAGCACCGCCTGGCCGGGCGTCACGCGCCCGGCCGACGAGGGCGGGCTCGGCTTCACGTACAAGTGGAACATGGGATGGATGCACGACACGCTCCACTACATGCAGGAGGACCCGGTCAACCGTCGCTGGCACCACGGCGAGATGACCTTCGGCCTCGTCTATGCCTTCGCGGAGCACTTTGTGCTGCCGATCTCGCACGACGAAGTGGTGCATCTGAAAGGCTCCCTGTTCGGCCGGATGCCGGGCGACGAGTGGCAGAAATTCGCCAATCTGCGCGCCTATCTCGGCTTCATGTGGACCCATCCGGGCAAGAAGCTGCTGTTCATGGGCTGCGAGTTCGGCCAGCGCGGCGAGTGGAACCACGACACCGGGCCGGAATGGGGGGAACTCGACGACCCGCGCCATGCCGGCGTGCTGGCGACGGTGCGCGACCTCAACGCCGCGTATCGCGGCGAGCCGGCGCTGCATACCCGCGACGACACCCCGGAGGGGTTCCGCTGGGTGGTGCTCGAGGATGCCGACCAGAGCGTGTTCGCCTATCTGCGCTTCGGCCCCTGGGGCACCCGGCCGGTGCTCGCGGTGTGCAATCTCACGCCGGTTCCGCGCGAGGGCTACCGCATCGGCGTCACCCACCTCGCCGCGTGGCGCGAGATCGTCAACACCGATGCGGCGCAATACGGCGGATCGAACATGGGCAATGGCGGGCTGGTGCGCGCCGAGGCGGTGCCCTCGCACGGCCTGCCGGCCTCGCTGCTGCTGACCTTGCCGCCGCTGGCGACGCTGATCCTGCGCGCGGAGGACTGAACGATGGCCCGCTTCGCCCATAGGCTGCCCTTCGGCGCCACGCTGGAGCCGGACGGCACGACGCGGTTTCGGGTGTGGGCGCCGTCGATGCAGTCGGTCGCGCTGGAGGTGGCCGGCGAGGCGGCGCCGATGCGGAAGGAGGCGGGCGGCTGGTTCGCGGCGGAGCGGCGCGCGGCGGCGGGCACGCCCTACATCTTCGTCCTGCCGGACGGGATGCGGGTGCCCGATCCCGCCTCGCGGGCGCAGTCGGGCGACGTGCATGATCCGAGCCTGGTCGTCGATCCGCTTGCCTATGACTGGCAGCACCCCGACTGGCGCGGCCGGCCGTGGAACGAGGCGGTCATCTACGAGGTGCATGCGGGCCTCGCCGGCGGCTTCGCGGGCGTGCGCGCGATGCTGCCGGAGCTGGCGGCGCTCGGCGTCACCGCGGTCGAGCTGATGCCGGTCGCCGATTTTCCGGGGGCGCGCAACTGGGGCTATGACGGGGTGCTGCCGTTCGCGCCCGATGCGGCCTACGGCACCCCCGATGATCTCAAGCGGCTGGTGGACGCGGCGCACGGGCTCGGGCTGATGATGTTCCTCGACGTCGTCTACAACCATTTCGGCCCGGACGGCGCATATATGCATGTGCTCGCGCGCCCGTTCTTCCGCGAGGATATCAAGACGCCCTGGGGGGCCGCGATCGACTTCCGCCGGCCGGAGGTGCGCCGTTTTTTCATCGAGAACGCGCGGTACTGGCTCCACGAATACCGCTTCGACGGGCTGCGTTTCGACGCCGTCCACGCGATCGAGCCGCAGGATTTCCTGGAAGATCTCGCCGCCGCCATCCGCGACAGTGTGCCTGCCGATCGGCATGTGCATCTGGTGCTGGAGCACGGCGGCAACGCGGCGCACCACCTTCGCGCGTCGGGTGCGGAAGCGAAATTCGATGCGCAGTGGAGCGATGATTGGCACCACTGCGTGCATGTGCTGCTGACCGGCGAGCACGAGGGCTATTACGGGGACTTCCAGGACGCGACCCGGTTGCTCGCGCGCTGTCTCGCCGAGGGTTTCGCCTATCAGGGCGAGCGCAGCGGATTCGGCGGCGAGCCGCGCGGCGAGCCGAGCGCGCATCTGCCGAGCGCGGCCTTCGTGATCGCGTTGCAGAACCACGACCAGACCGGCAACCGTGCCTTCGGCGAGCGGCTCGTGGCGCTGGCCGACCCGGCGGCCTTGCGCGCGGCGACCGTGCTGTTGCTGCTGAGCCCGTTCGTGCCGCTGCTGCTGATGGGCGAGGAGTGGGGGACGCGGCGGCCATTCCTCTATTTCACCAGCCACAACGATGATCTCGCGAAGCTGGTGCTTGAGGGACGGCGCGACGAGTTCCGCCACTTCTCCCGCTTCCAGGACGCGGCGACCCGCGCCCGCATCCCCGACCCGAACGCGCCCGAGACGTTCGCGCAGTCGCGCCCGGATCACGCCGATCCGGCGACGCACGATTTCTATCGCGACCTGCTGCACCTGCGCGCGGCGCGGATCGCACCGGCCATTCCGGGCTGCCGCAGCGAGGGGGCGGACGTGCTCGGGCCGGGTGCCGTGCTCGCGCGCTGGCGGATGGGAGATGGGGCGATGCTCTCGATCGCGGTCAACCTCTGCGGGCAGCCGGCGGGCGTCGGCACGGCGCCGGCGGGCGCATTGCTGACCGCGCCGGCGGGCGCATTGCTGTTCGAGAGCGAAGCCGGCGCGGATGCGGGCCTCGCCGGAGGACGCCTGCCGCCGCGCTGCGCCGTCGTGCGCCTGGCCCCCGCATGAGCGACGACAGGCTCCTGGAACTCGCGGAGGCCGCCGGCCTGATGCCGTCCTGGGAGGACGCGTTCGGCGACATGCAGGAGGCCGCCCCCGAGACGCTGCGGCGCGTGCTGGCGGCGCTGGACCTGCCGGCGGACAGCGACGGAGAAATCGCCGACAGCCTCGCACAGCTTCGGCAGGACCGCCGGGAGAACCTGCCGCCGCTGGTCACGGCCGTCGTCGGCGCGCCGATCGCGCTGCCGATCGCGCCCGACCGGTTCGAGATCGTGCTCGACGACGGCACCCGCCGCGACGGCACGGCAGAGGCGCGGGAGAGGGGTGCGGCGCTGCCCGCGATCGACCGTCCCGGCTACCACCATCTGGTCATCGGCGATCGGGAGGCGACGCTCGCGGTCGCGCCCGCCACCTGCTTCGGCACCGCCGACATTGCACCCGGACGCCGGCTCTGGGGCCTCTCGGCGCAGCTCTACGGGCTGCGGCGGGAGGGCGACGGCGGCATCGGCGATTTTGCGGCGCTGCGCGATTTCGTCCGCGCCGCCGCGAGACACGGTGCCGCGGCCGTCTCGGTCAGCCCGGTTCATGCGCAGTTCGCGGCCGATTGCGATCGCTTCAGCCCGTATGCGCCGTCCAGCCGGGTGATGCTGAACGTGCTGCACGCCGATGCGGGCGATGCCGCCGACGCCGCCTCGCTTGCGTTGGAGGCGGCCCCGCTGATCGCATGGCCGCAGGCGGGGCGGGCCAAGCTCGCACGCCTGCGGCGGGCCTTCGACGCGCTGCCGGACCGTGCCGCCCTCGACCGCTTCCGCGCGGCGCATGGCGAGGCGCTGGAGCGGCACGCCCGGTTCGAGACGCTGCACGCGCATATCTGGGGCAATGATCCCGGCCGCTGGAACTGGCGGAGCTGGCCCGAGCCGTATCGCGACCCGGACAGCCAGGCCGTCGCTGACTTCGCCCGCGCCCATGCGGACGACGTCGCCTTCCACGCCTGGCTGCAGATGCGCGCCGAGGCCGGTCTCGACGCGGCCCAGGCGGCGGCGCGCGCGGCCGGGATGCCGATCGGCCTGATCGCCGATCTCGCGGTCGGCAGCGATGGCGGCGGCAGCCATTGCTGGAGCCGGCAGGAGGAGACGCTGCTCGGCCTCGTCGTCGGCGCTCCCCCCGACCTGCTGAGCCGCGAGGGGCAGAACTGGGGCCTGACCGTGTTCAGCCCGCGCGGCCTGCGCGCCTGCGGTTTCCGTGCTTTTCTCGAGGTGCTGCGCGCCAGTCTGCGCCATGCCGGCGGCGTGCGGATCGACCATGTGATGGGGCTGAGGCGGCTCTGGGTGATCCCGCAGGGCGGCGCCGCCTCGGACGGCGTCTATCTGCGGTTCCCGTTCGAGGATCTGTTGCGGCTGGTGGCGCTGGAGAGCCACCGGCACCGGGCGATCGTGCTCGGCGAGGACCTCGGCACCGTGCCGGAGGGGTTTCACGAACGGCTGCGGGAGGCGCGGGTGATGGGGATGCGGGTGATGTGGTTCCAGCGCGAGGACGACGGGAGTTTTCGCGCCCCCGCGCGCTGGAGTCCCGATGCAGTCGCCATGACCAGCACGCACGACCTGCCGACCGTCGCCGGCTGGTGGACCGGCCGCGACCTGGATTGGCGCGCGCGCCTCGGCCTGATGCGTGATGAGGCAACCGAGCGGGCCGACCGCGATCGCGACCGGCGGCTGCTGTGGGAGGCGTTCCGCTCCAGCGGGTCGGCGCTCGATGACGCGCCGCCGCCCGAGCAGGGGCAGCACGCCGCCGGCTCGGCCGCGGGCCATGTCGGCCGCACCGCCTGCGCGCTGGCTTTGCTGCCACTGGAGGATGCCCTGGCCCAGGAGGAACAGCCGAACCTGCCCGGCACGCTGCACGAGCATCCGAACTGGCAGCGGCGGAACCCGGCGCCGGCGCATGACGTGCTCGACGATCCGGCGGTTGCCGGCAGGCTGGCGGCACTCGACCGGGCGCGCCGCGGGTGACCGCACTGCGCGCGACCGCCCGGCTGCAATTCCACAAGGACTTCACGATCGACCAGGCGGTCGGGCTGGTGCCGTATTTCCGGCGTCTCGGGATCAGCCATCTCTACGCCTCGCCGCTGCTCAAGGCGCGGCCCGGCTCGACGCACGGCTACGACATTGTCGACCACAACCAGATCAATCCCGAACTCGGCGGCGAGCCGGCGCTGCACCGGCTCGTGGCGGCCCTGCGCCAGGCCGGCATGGGCCTGATCCTGGATATCGTGCCGAACCACATGGGCGTCGGCGGCAGCGACAACGAATGGTGGCTCGACGTGCTGGAATGGGGCCGCACCAGCCCCTACGCCGAGTTCTTCGACATCGACTGGGAGCCACTCGACCCGGCCCTGCACGGGCGGCTGCTCGCACCCTTCCTCGGCACCTCCTATGGCGACGCGCTCGCAGGCGGCGACCTGCGCCTCTGCTTCGATCCCGAGGACGGACGTTTCTTCGTCTCCGCGTACGGCGTGCATCGCTTTCCGGTGGCGCCACGCGACTATCCGCGCATCCTGCCGGGGCCGGCGACCGCCGCCTTCGCCGAGACGGCGGGCGGCCGCGGCACGATCCGCCGCCGGGTCGCCGCCGCCCGCGAGGGCTTGCGCGCGCTGGAGCATCGGGGCGCGATCGAGGCGGCGCTTGCCGGGTTCGATCCGGAAACCGAGGCCGGCCGCGACCGGCTGCACCGGCTGCTGGAGCGGCAGCACTATCGGCTCGCCTGGTGGCGCGCGGCGTCCGATGAAATAAACTGGCGGCGGTTCTTCGACATCAATTCGCTTGCCGGGGTCCGCGTCGAGCTGCCGGCGGTGTTCGAGGCGACGCACGCGACGGTGCTGCGCCTCTATGCCGAGGGCCTGATCGACGGCGTGCGGATCGACCATGTCGACGGGCTCGCCGACCCGCGCGGCTATTGCCGCAAGCTGCGGCGGCGGTTGCAGACCGCGGCGGAGGCGCGGCCGGCGGCGCTGGACGACACGCCCGCCGTGCTGTGGGTCGAGAAGATCCTGGCCCCGCACGAGCGGCTCGCCACCGACTGGCTGACCGACGGCACCACCGGCTACGACTTCATGGCCGAGGTCGCCGCGGTGCTGCACGACCCGGCGGGCGAGGCGCCGCTCACCGACCTCTGGGCGCGGCTGTCCGGCCGGCCGGCCGAGTTCGAGGTGGAAGTGGAGACGGCGCGGCGGCAGATCTTCCGCGAGGCGCTGTCGTCGGAATGGTTCGCGACCGCCAACGCGCTGCTGCGGGTGGCACGGCGCGACCTGCGCACCCGCGACATCACCCAGACCGGCATCCGCTGGTCGCTGGCGGAGCTGCTCACGCATTTCCACGCCTATCGCATCTATGCGGGTCCGGCGGGCATCTCGGAGCCCGATCGACGGGTGATGGACTGGGCGATGGCACATGCGCGGCGCGGCGTGCGGGCCGCCGACCGGCACGTCCTGGAGCTGATCGGCGCGTGGCTCACCGGCGAGGGCGCGCGGGCGCTGCCGCCCGGGGCGGCACGGGCGGAGCTGGCACGGGCGATGGTGCGGTTCCAGCAGCTTTCGGCGCCGGTCGCGGCGAAATCCGTCGAGGACACGGCGTTCTACCGCTACGGCCGGCTGCTGTCGCGCAACGAGGTGGGCTCGGACCCGGCGCAGTTCGCGATGACGCCGGCGGCTTTCCACGCGACCTGCCGCGACCGGCGGCAGGGCTTTCCGCGGGCGCTGCTGGCGACCGCGACGCACGACCACAAGCGCGGCGAGGACACCCGCGCCCGGCTCTCGGTGCTGAGCGAGCTGCCGGAGGAATGGGCGGCCGCCGTCGAGCGCTGGATGCGGCTGAATGCGCCGCTGAGGCGCGAGATCGAGGGCGGCCCGGCGCCGTCGCCGGGCGACGAGCTGATGCTGTATCAGACCCTTGTCGGCGCGTGGCCGCCGGGTCTGTCGCCCGAGGATGCGCAGGGTGTGGCGGCGTTCGGCGAGCGGGTCGGTGCGTGGCAGGAGAAGGCCCTGCGGGAGGCAAAACTGCGCACCGGCTGGGCGGCGCCCGATGCCGAATACGAGCAGGTTTGCCGCGACTTCCTCGGCGGCGTGCTCGATCCGGCGCGACCGACGCGGGTGGTGTTCGAGGTGGCGGAGTTTGCCGCCCGGATCGCGCCGGCCGGCATCGTCAATGCGCTGGCGCAGACGCTGATCCGGCTGACCGCGCCGGGCGTGCCCGATCTCTACCAGGGCACTGAGTTCTGGGATTTCTCGCTCGTCGATCCGGACAACCGCCGGCCGGTGGATTTCGCGGCGCGGGAGGCGGCGCTGGCCGCGGGCGGCGAACCCGCGGCCCTGCTTGCCGACTGGCAGGACGGGCGGGTGAAGCAGGCGATGATCGCGCGTGCGCTGGCCTTCCGGGCGCGGCATGGCGGCCTGTTCGCGCACGGAACCTATCTGCCGCTGCGCTTCGAGGGCAGGCTTGCGGAGCACGCGATCGGCTTCGCACGGACGCATGAGGGCCGCGCCTTCGTCATGATTGCGACACGTTTGGCCGCGAAATTGACCGGCATCGAGCGACTCTCGGTGGAAAGTGGGGCATGGGAAGCAACCGTGGCGGTTCTGCCGCGTCTGTTGAGCGGGCGCAGCGCTCACGACGTGTTGCGCGATCCGGCCGAGAGGATGCAATCGATGGGAGCGGGGTGTCGCTTGCCGCTGCGCGACGTGCTCACCAACTTTCCAGTCGCGCTTCTGGAGGTTCGATGAACCGGCTCGTCGTCGTGTCCAACCGAGTTCCGGTGCCGCAGGGAGGCGCCGCACCCGGCGGCTTGGCGGTCGCCCTCGGCGGCCTGATGGAGCGGCGCGGGGGTTTCTGGTTCGGCTGGAGCGGCGGCATCTCTGACACCGAGGGCGAGCTCGGCATCGTCCGGTCGGGCGAGGTGCAGTATGCGACGGTCGACCTGACCCGCGCCGAGCACGAGCAATACTACAACGGCTTTTCCAACGGCGTGCTCTGGCCGTTGCTGCATTCGATGCCGGAACTGATGAAGTATGACCGGCGCGACGCGCAGGCCTATCGCGAGGTCAATCAGCGGCTGGTCTCGGTCCTGGTGCCGCAACTGCACCCGAGCGACGTGATCTGGGTCCACGACTATCACCTGATGGCGATGCCGGCGCTGCTGCGGGCGCAGGGCGTGGTGGCACCGATCGGCTTCTTCCTGCACGTGCCATTCCCGTCGGCCGACGTGTTCGGTGCCATGCCGGAAGCCAGCCTGCTGCTGCGCGACCTGCTGGCCGCCGACCTGCTCGGCTTCCATACCGACAACGACGTGGAGAATTTCGCGCTGGCGGCGCAGCGGCTTGCCGGGGCCACGCGGATCTCCGGCCAGTGGCTCGGGCTGGCGGGACGGCGGATCCGGATCGGCACGTTCCCGGTCGAGATTGAGGCGCGCGAGTTCAAGCGCATGGCGGAGCAGGCGGTGGGCTCGACACCGGTGCAGAAGCTGCGCGACAGCCTCGACGGGCAGCGGCTGGTACTGGGCGTCGATCGGCTGGACCCGACCAAGGGCCTGCCGCAACGGATCGCCGGCTATCGGCGGCTGCTGGAGAAGCGGGCGGAGTGGCGGCACCGGGTGACGCTGCTGCAGATCGCGCCGATGTCGCGCAAGGAAGTCGGCGCCTATCAGGATTTGCGCGAGGAGCTGGACCGGGCGGCGGGTGCGATCAACGGCGACTGGGGAGAGCCGGACTGGCTGCCGTTGCGTCTGGTGGTGCGGCCGGGTGCGCGCAGCACCGTCGCGGGCTACATGCGGCTGGCCGCGATCGGGCTGGTGACGCCGTTGCGCGACGGGATGAACCTGGTCGCGAAGGAATACATCGCCGCCCAGGACCCGCAGGACCCGGGCGTGCTGGTGCTGTCGCGCTTCGCAGGGGCGGCGCAGCAGCTTCCGGCGGCGCTGCTGGTCAACCCCTATGCCGCCGACGAACTGGCCGACGCGCTCGACCGGGGGCTGCGGATGAGCCTGGCCGAGCGGCAGGAACGCTGGCAGGAGTGCTGGCGCGCGATCGAGCGGCGGACGCCGCTCGAATGGGGGCGGTCGTTCCTCGATGCGCTGCTGCGGGCCGCCAGCGCGCAGGCGACGCCCTCGGTGCGGCTGGGCAACGCGATCGTGTCGAGCCGGGCGCCGCAGGATGCGACGATTGCGGGGCAGGAACGGGCACGCGAGCCGCGGCGGCCGGCGGACAAGCGCACGCTGAGCTGAAGGGGGGGGGGGGGGGGGGGGGGG
>DATAYA010000080.1:0-5832 GCA_036272815.1 Acetobacteraceae bacterium | reverse complement strand
TATCGTCCGCCAGTCGTGGTCGTTCTTCCAGGACGACTTCGCCGGCCGCATCGCCAACCGCGTCATCCAGGCGGGACCTGCGGTGCAGAATGCCGTCGTCTCGGTCGCCGACGCGGTCTGGTACATCCTCGTGTTCGCGACCAGCGCGATCACGGTGCTGGGGCGGCTCGACCTGCGGCTGGCGGCGCCGGTGCTGGCGTGGTTCGTCGCCTATTTCTTCGTGCTGCGGTATTTCGTCCCGCGCCTCGCCGGCCGCTCGCGCGCGGTGGCCGAGATGCGCTCGCTGCTGACCGGGCGTATCGTCGACAGCTACACCAACATCCTCACCGTCAAACTGTTCGCGCGCGCGCAGGATGAAGACGCCTTCGTGCGCGACGCGGTGGACGGCCATACCGGCGCGATGCGCGCGATGACGCGGATGCTGACCGGGATGACCGGCACGCTCGCGCTACTCAACGCATTGCTGCTCGGAGCGACGGCGACGGTCGCGCTGCTGCTCTGGTCGGAAGGGCGCATCGCCGTCGCCGCGATCGCGACCGCGCTGCCGCTCGCCTTCCAGTGCACCACCAACGCCGGCTGGGTCGCGCGCAACATTTTTTCTCTCTTCGAGAACATCGGCTCGGTGCAGGACGGGATGCGTTCGCTTTCGGTCCCGCGCCGGCAGCCGGACGCGCCGGGTGCCACGCCGCTGCGGGTCTTGCGGGGTGCGATCCGCTTCGAGCATCTGCGCTTCGGCTACGGCACCGAGCGCGGCGTGCTGCACGGCATCGACCTCGACATCGCGGCCGGCGAGCGCGTCGGACTGGTCGGCGCGTCCGGGGCCGGCAAGAGCACGCTGGTCAACCTGCTGCTCGGCTTCTTCTCACCTGAGGCCGGCCGCATCCTGATCGACGGCCAGGACATCGCCCGCGTCACGCAGGAGAGTCTGCGCGCGCACATCGCGGTGGTGACACAGGACACCGCCCTGCTCCACCGCAGCATCCGCGACAACATCGGCTACGGCCGCCCGGAGGCGAGCGAGGCCGAGATCGAGGCGGCGGCGCAACAGGCGCACGCGCACGAGTTCATCCTGGGCCTGGAGGATTGGCACGGACGCTTCGGCTACGACGCGCATGTCGGCGAGCGCGGCGTCAAGCTCTCCGGCGGCCAGCGGCAGCGCATCGCGATCGCGCGCGTGCTGCTCAAGGGCGCGCCGATCCTGGTGCTCGACGAGGCGACCAGTGCGCTCGACAGCGCGGTGGAGGCGGCGATCCAGGAACAGCTCGACGGCCTGATGCGCGGCCGCACCTGCATCGCGATCGCGCACCGGCTGTCGACGGTCGCGCGCATGGACCGGCTCGTGGTGCTCGAGGCGGGGCGCGTGGTGGAGCAGGGCACGCATGCCGAATTGCTGCGCGACGGCGGCGTGTATGCGCGGCTGTGGGCGCGGCAGAGCGGCGGGTTCGTGGCGGCGGAGTAGGCAAGGCAAGGGGCGCCGCCCCTTGACCCCGTCAAAGGCGGCGCCTTTGACATCCTTCACTCAACCAGATGGAGCTTCAGGCGCCTGCGTCCAGCAACCGTTCGTTTGGTTTTCGTACCATTGTTTTTCCTGTTGAAAACCGGTATTGTGGAGTTCGGAGGGCCGTAGCCATGGCGGACTTCGACAGTGACAAGCTGCACGCGCTCGTCGGGAAAATGCTGGGCGATCTCGGAGGAGTGTTCAGCCTTCCGACCGCTCGCATCGGCTTCCGGCTAGGATTGTTCGATGCCTTGCATCAGGGCGGCCCGGCAACGGTCGCCGAGCTGTCCCAGCGCACCGGGCTGGCGGAGCGATATGTCCGCGAGTGGGCGCTCGCCCAGGCGGCCAACGGCTATATCGAATTCGACGCCGATTCGGATCGGTTCAGCTTGTCGCCCGAGCAGGCCATGGTTTTCGTCGTCCGGGACAGCCCTGTGTACCTCGCTGGCGCCTTCGAGATGGGAGCGGCCATGGTCGAGGGCCAGTCGAAGGTCGAGCAGGCCTTCCGGACCGGTGGCGGCGTTCGTTGGGGCGACAGCGCCGGATGCCTGTTCTGCGCAACCGGTGCCTTCTTCCGGCCGGGCTATGTGAACAACGTTGTTCAGGCATGGCTGCCGGCGCTCGACGGCATGTCCGACCGGTTGGAAAAGGGTGCCAAGGTTGCCGATGTGGGATGCGGGGTCGGCTTCTCGACCTTGCTGATGGCTGACGCGTTCCCGAACAGCAGCTTCGTGGGATACGACTTTCACGAACCATCCATCGAGCAGGCCCGTGCGCACGCGGGCTCGCATGGCACCGACAGCCGGGTCCGGTTCGAGACTGCGGCCGCCAAATCCATACCGGAGACCGACTTCGATCTCGTCACCACGTTCGATTGCCTGCACGACATGGGCGATCCGCGAGGATGCGCCGCCCACATGCGCCGCATGCTCAAGCCCGACGGCGCCTGGATGATCGTGGAGCCGTTGGCCGCAGATGAGCCGAAGCAGAATATCGCCAGTCCGGTCGGCCGGCTCTACTACAACGCCTCGACGATGATCTGTGTGCCAACCTCGCTCGATCAGGAAGTTGGCGAAGCCTTGGGCGCGCAGGCGGGCGAGGCGAAGCTGACCGAGATCCTGAGCGGCGCCGGCTTCGGTCGGGTTCGCCGGGCCACGGAGGGGCCGTTCAACATGGTTCTGGAGGCGCGGCCCTGACGGCGGCGAAACCCGGCATGGGGCCGTCACGCGACGCCTGCCTGCGCATGGCGGCTCCGGCGGAGGCGAAGGGTGGTACGCCCGCCGCCGCGATCAGACGCCGGAGTACCAGTTGTAGCCCTGCTTCTCCCAGAACCCGCTCGGGAAGGTGTTGGTCACCGCGATCGATTGCAGGTTCTTGGCACTCTTGAAGCCGAGCTTGACCGGGATGCGCAGCCGCACCGGCGCGCCCCATTCCGGCGTCAGCGGCTGCCGCTCGAAATCGAGGGCGAGGATCGTCTGCGGATGCAGCGCGCTCGCCATGTCGATGCTGGTCGAATAGCCGTCGAAGCAGGTGAAGGCGACATAGCGCGCGTGCAAATCGGCGCCGACGCGCGCGAGGAAGGTGCGGAGCGGCACCCCGCTCCACTCGCCGATCTGGCTCCAGCCCTCGATGCAGATGTGCCGCGTCACCTGCCGCGCCTGCGGCAGCGTGCGCAGCCGCTCGACGGTCCAGGGCGTCTTGTCCGAAACCAGGCCGCCGACGGCAAATTGCCAGTTGTCCGGCACCGGGCGGACCTGCCAGACCGCGTAATAGGCATTGAACCGGAACGGCTTCGTGACCGCGCTCGCGGGATAGGTCTCGGCAAGGCGGTTCGGGTTGAACAGCGCCGCCTGCACCCGGTCGTTGAAGCGCAGCATGGACCACAGCGCCGCGTTCACCCCGGTATGGGTGCCGAGGTCGCACCCGGTCAGCAGCGCCAGCGAGCCGAGCGAGAGGCCGCCGCGGATCAGCCCGCGCCGGTGCAGGCTCTCGAACTCGGCGCCGACGGCCTTCCGCTCGAAGATGCCGCTCATGACACCTCCTCCTCCTGCTCCGCGCGGCTGCCGGCCACCATCGAGACGAGCGTGCGCGGATAGATCGCGACCAGCACGACATGGATCACCACGAAGGCGAGGATTGCGAACATCACCGCGAGATGGATGTTGCGCGCAATCGGGTAGCCGCCGAAAAATCCGGACAACCAGTAGAGCTGCACCGGCTTCCAGATCGAGAGCCCGGTCGCGATCTGCAGCAGGATCGCCAGGATCACGCCGATGTAGAGCAGGCGCTGCACGGCGTTGTAGTGGCCGAGCCGGTGCGGCAGGCGGAAGCGGAGCGCGCGGCCGAGATCGCACGCGACGGCGCGCGGCCCGGGCGGCGGGATGTCGCGGCGGAAATGCCCGGAGAGGAACCCGTAGGCGAGATAGGCGGCGCCGTCGGCGAACAGCAGCCACATCGCCGCGATGTGCCAGGCGATCCCGCCGGCGAGCCAGCCGCCCAGCGTCACCCATCGCGGGAAGACGAACGGCAGGCCGGGGGAGGCGTCGTAGATCTGCCAGCCGCTGAGCACCATGCAGGCAATCGCGTACACGCCGATCCAGTGCATCACCCGCACCGGCCAAGGATGCGCCGCGCGCCCTAATGCGATGTCCTGACGCACCGTGAGGCTCCAGGTTGACGGGCCGTGCAGCCGGCCTGCTCTGTCGTCCGGATTGGCGGGCAGGCGGCGGCCGGCTATCATGGCCTTCGCGCCGTGCGCGCGCCACAGCAGAATTGGAACAGGATCGATGATGCGGCAATTCGGGCTCATCCTCGCGGCGACGGCCGCGCTCTCCGTCGCGGCCCATGCCGCGCCGGTGCGCGAACGCATCCGCGGCACTGTCGCCTCGGTCGGCGACGGCTCGATGACGGTGCATACGACCAGCGGGCAGGACGTGACCGTCGGGCTCAACGGATCGACCCACTACGCGAAGGTCCTGAAAGGGAACCTCGACCAGATCGACAAGAACACCTTCATCGGCACCGCGGCCAAGAATGTCGGCTCGGAGCTGGTGGCGCTCGAAGTGGTCGTGTTCCCGAATTCCATGCGTGGCAGTGGCGAAGGCCATTATCCGTGGGACCGGATGCGCGACACGACGATCGCGGGCGGCGCGCAGACGGCGAGCACGATGACCAACGGCAATGTCGCGGCGGTGCAGGCCGGCGGGGCCGGCAGGGTGGACACCACGATGACCAACGGCACCGTCGCGACCACCAACGCGGCCGGCGGCGCGAAGCAGCTCACCGTCACCTACAAGGGCGGCGAGCAGCACATCCTGGTGCCGCCCACGACCCCGATCGTGATGCTGCAGCCGGGCGCCAAGTCCGACGTGGCACCGGGCGACGGCGTGTTCATCAACGCGTTGAAGAACGGCAGCACGCTGACGGCCGCCTCCGTCGCCGTGGGCGTGGGCGGGGTGAAGCCGCCCATGTGAGGGCCGGCGATGTGAAGGCTGGGGGCTGTCAGCCGCCGGGATTGTCGCGCGCTGACTGAGAGGCCTTGCCCGCCTGGGAGATGCTGCCGATCCGGCTGGGCGGAACGTTGGTGCGCCGCCTCGCACTTTGCTTCGAACGCATCCCTGATCCCTCCGTCCAGCCGCCCGGCGGGTGGTGCTGGGGTGCTGCCTGACGACGGGCGAGCGCGTCGCGCAGGCTGGCCGCCGCCCCGGCACGCGCCTTGGCACGCCTGTCGGCGGCGGCGAGGTGGTGCAGCCGCGCGTTGACCCGCTTCAGCGCGCGGGCGAACACCTGCTTCTTGGCCGCAAGCCCCCGAGTGCTGGCCTGGTCCGCCGCAACACCCTGCGGCTCGGCCTTGCCCCGCTGCACCCGATGCCGGTGTCTCACGATGTCGCGCGCCCGGTTGTGCTGACCGCGCAGCCAGCCCGCCAGATCCACGAGCTCGGCCTGCGTCAGCGCGCCAATTGCGGGATAGTGGCTGCGGACGATCGGCTCATACTCATTGTCGTTCAGCAGGCGCCGCTCCGCTGCAAACTCGATGCCCATGCGCACGCTCCTCTGGGTCGACCAGATCGCAGACCAGGACGATACGACATCCAGATCAGCCACTGCCAGGGCGTGCCCGGCGACGGCGGAACTGGCCGGCCGGCCGGTTTCCCGGACCCATGTTGCCGCAACCCGGAGCCGGGGTGCATGGTGTGCCCGCGGGCTGACGCAGCGTGGCCGCGCCCAGCAACGTCGTCTGCGGGCACTGCTGCAACTTCGGCACGATGCAAGAGGGAGGACAATCGGCACCATGCGGCAATCCATTCGCGGTTGGCTCGTCTGCTGCACCCTGT
>DATAYA010000079.1:0-5559 GCA_036272815.1 Acetobacteraceae bacterium | reverse complement strand
GCGTGCGGGCGCGGCTGGGCGGGCTGCACTCGGCGCGCTGCCTGCTGTGGTCGTTCGACTTCGCCGAGATCGAGGCGCTCCAGCACGCCGGGCGCTGGGCCGAGGCCACGCCGCTGATGATCGAGGCCGCACGATGCCTGGAACGCGGCGGAGCGGACTTCGTGCTGATCTGCACCAACACGATGCACCGCATGGCCGACGACGTGCAGGCGGCGATCGGCGTGCCGCTGCTGCACATCGCGGACCCCACGGCCGAGCGGATCAGGGGCGCCGGGTTGCGGCGCGTCGGCCTGCTGGGCACCGCCTTCACGATGGAGCAGGACTTCTACAAGGGGCGCCTCACGGATCGGCACGGCCTGGAGGTGCTGGTGCCCTGCGACGCGGACCGGGCGCTGGTGCACCGGGTGATCTATGACGAACTGGTGCAGGGGCGTGTCGAACCTGCATCGCGGCAGGCGTATCGGGAGGTGATTGCCCGGCTCGTGGAGCGTGGCGCCGAGGCGGTGATTCTGGGCTGCACCGAGATCATGCTGCTGGTCCGCCCCGAGGACAGCGCGGTGCCGCTCTTCGACACCACCGCGATCCATGCCGAGGCAGCCGTCGACCGGGCGCTGTCGGGCGCCTGACGACCGCCCCATCATCCCGCGCGCGCCCACGCCTCCACCGCATCCCGCGCCCGTGTCCCCACCGCCGTGCCGCGCGCCGCCGCCGTCGCGTTCACCGCCGAGATCACCCCGTCCTCGAAGGTCGACCACGCCTCGCCGATGCGCGCGCTCGCCGCCGCGACCGTCGCCGCCGCGATCCCGCGCGCATCGAGGGCCGCCAACCGCCCGAGCCCGGCCCGCTCGATGCCGATGCCGGCGTCGTTGAACAGCCCCGCAAATGCCTCGGTCCGCAGCGCCATCGCCGGGTCGCCGCCGACCAGCCCGCCATGCGAGGCGGTCACCACCACCGCGCCGGCATCGGCTTCCTTCACCAGCGAGGCGGAATCGACCAGCACGATCCGCCGCGCGGCCCCCGGCAGCGCGATTTCGGTCCGCGCCTCCGCCGCCGCGGGGATCGCCGCGACCGCCACCACTTCGCAGCGTGCGAGGCATGCGAGCGCGTCGCGGCAGTCCTGGCCCGGCGCGACACAGAGCGCCACCGCCTGCCGGTTCGCGGCGCTGATCCGCCCGCGCGCCAGCATGTCCGCCGCATCGCCGATCCGCGCCGAGGCGTGGCTGACCCCGGCCGCCGGCACGCCCAGCGCCTCGAACATCGCAAGCGCGCCGATCCCCGCCGCGTCCCGCCCTATCCCGGCGTCGTGGAACACCGCGGCCCGCACCCCGCCCAGCAGGGCGCAGCGCCCTGCATAGCGGCCGCCATGCGATCCGGTCAGCAGCACCGCCCCGCGCGCGGCGTCGGGCAGCTTGGTTACGGTGGGTGCGAGGACGATCCCTGGCGGCATTGCGGGCATCCGTCCAGCGTGGCACGCAAACGCCCGCAGAAGAACCGTCCGGGGGAGCCGTCCTTGCGCAATCTCGACCTCGACCGCCTGCGCGCGCACCACCGGCTGATGCTGCGCATCCGCGCGCTGGAGGAGACCGCGCTGCGCGGCATGGCCGAGCGGGTCGTGCTGGGCGCGATCCATCCCTCGATCGGGCAGGAGGCGGTGGCGGCGGGCGTGATCGCGCAGCTTGCCCCGGACGACATCCTGCTCTCGACCCATCGCGGCCACGGCCACACGCTCGCCAAGGGCGCGGACGCCGAGGCGATGATCCGCGAGCTGCTCGGGCGCGTGGGCGGCACCTGCGGCGGCAAGGGCGGCTCGATGCACATCGCGGATTTCTCCGTCGGCATGCTGGGCGCCAACGGCGTCGTTGGGGCCAACATCGTCATCGCCGCAGGGGCTGCGCACGCGATCCGGCTGCGCGGCGAGCGGCGCGTCGTGGTCTGCATCTTCGGCGACGGCGCCATCAACCGCGGCCCGTTCCTGGAGGGGCTGAACTGGGCGGCCGTGTTCGCCCTCCCGGTGCTGTTCGTCTGCGAGGACAACGGTTTTGCCGCGACCACCCGGACGGCGGCGATGACCGCGGGCGATGGTCCGGCCGCCCGCGCCCGCGCGCTCGGCCTGCACGCCGAAGAGGTGGACGGCAACGACGTGCTCGCCGTCGAGGACGCGGCGCGCGACGCGATCGCGGCCCTGCGCGACGGTGGCGGACCCCGATTCCTGCTGGCGCACACCTACCGCTTCACCGGCCACACCGCCGCCGACGTGGCCGCCTATCGCCCGGAGGCGGAGGTCGCGGCCAGGCGGGCGCACGACCCGATCGCGCGCGCGGCCTCATGGTTGGCGGAGGCGGGCGTCGCGGCACCCGACCTCGCCGCCGACCGGGAAGCGGCGCAGGCGGAAATGGCGGACGCCTACGCGGCGGCACTGGCGGCGCCGTTTCCGGCCGCGGCCGAAGCCTTCCGGGACGTGCAGGATGCGGGAGCGCCGGCATGAGCCGGATGACCTATCTCGACGCCGCCCGGCAGGCGCTGGTCGAGGAGATGCGGCGCGACCGCTCGGTCTGGGCGCTCGGCGAGGACCTCGGCCGCGGCGGTGTGTTCGGCACCTATCGCGGTCTCGCGGACGAATTCGGGCCGCAGCGCATTTCCGACGCGCCGATCTCGGAAGCGGCGATCCTCGGGGTCGCGGTCGGCGCCGCCATGCTCGGCACACGGCCCGTGGCAGAAATGCGCTTCTCCGATTTTGCCCTGTGCGCCACGGACGAGCTGGTGAACCAGGCGGCGAAGGCGCGCTTCATGTTCGGCGGCCAGGCGCGGGTGCCGCTGGTGGCCCGGATGCCGATCGGCATGTGGCGCTCCTCGGCGGCGCAGCACTCGCAGTCCCTGGAGGCGTGGTACGCCCATATCCCCGGCCTCGTCGTGGTCTGTCCGGCGACCCCGGCCGACAACAAGGGCCTGCTGAAATCGGCGATCCGCAGCGACGATCCGGTCGTCTACATGGAGCACAAGAACCTCTGGGCGCTGGAGGGCGAGGTGCCGGACGATTCTGATCGCTGCATCCCGTTCGGCCGCGCCCGGCTCGTGCGGGAGGGAGGCGACCTCACCCTCGTCTCCTGGTCGGCGCAGGTGCATGTCGCCACAGCGGCCACCGAGACGCTGGCGGCTGACGGGATCAGCGCGGAGTTGCTCGACCTTCGCAGCATTTGGCCGTGGGACCGCGAGGCGGTGCTCGCGAGTGCCGCGCGCACCGGGCGACTGCTGGTGGTCCACGAGGCGGTGCAGGCGGGCGGCTTCGGCGCCGAGATCGCGGCGACGGTCGCGCAGGAGACCGGGGCGCGGGTCCGCCGGCTCGGGGCACCCCGGGCGCTGATCGGCTACGCGCCGCCGGTCGAGGACGCGGTGCGCGTGACGGAAGCGATGATCGTGCGCGCGGCGCGGGAGATGCTGGCATGACGAACGAGATGCCACGGAACGAGATGCCACAGAACGAGATGACCGGCGGCGAGGCCCTGGCGCGGATGATCGCGGCGCACGAAGGCGGCCCGATGTTCGGCATGGGCGGCTTCCAGCTCCTGCCGTTCTACGACGCCGCCCGCCGGCTCGGCCTGCCGCACCACTGCATCAACGACGAGCGCGCCGGCGCCTTCGCGGCCGACGCCTACGCCAAGGTCTCCGGCCGCGTGGGCCTGGTAGATGCGACGCTCGGGCCGGGTGCCACCAATCTCGCGACCGGGCTGGTCGAGGCGCTGAACGCCGGCACGCCGATGCTGGCCGTGATCGGTGACGCGCACCGGCTCCATGCCGGGCGCAACATGACGCAGGAGGCCCGCCAGCTCGACATCCTCCGCCCGGCGGTGAAGGAGGCGTTTCGCGTCGAGGACATCAGCCGCATTCCGGAGCTGGTGCGGCGCGGCTTCGCGGTCGCGACCTCCGGCCGGCCCGGCCCGGTGCTGCTCGACATCCCCGAAGACGTCTGCCACGGCACGCACGGCTTCGCGCCCGAGGATTTTTCCGTCGATGCCCGCTACACGGCGGCACCGAGCCTGCGGATGCGGCCGGACGAGGACTCGCTCGAACGAGCGGCGCGGATGATCGCCGAGGCGCGGCGGCCGATGCTGCTGGCCGGCGGCGGCGTGCATCTGAGCGGGGCGGCGGATACGCTGGCGGAATTCGCGCAAATGCTGGCGCTCCCGGTTGCGCATACCATGACCGGCAAGGGTGCCATCGCCTGCACCGATCCGCTCAGCGCCGGGCTGTTCGGCCGCTATGATCGCATCGCCAACGCGCTGATCGCGGAAGCCGACCTGCTGATTGTCCTCGGCTGCAAGTTGGGCGAGATCGCGACCAAGCGGTACACCGTGCCGCCGCCAGGCGCGCGCGTCATCCATATCGACATCGTCGCCGAGGAGATCGGCCGCACCCTCTCGCCGGAACTGCCGCTCTGGGGCGATGCGCGCGCGACGATTTCTGCACTCGCCGACGCGCTGGTGGACGACGCGCCCGCGATCCGCGCGCGACAGGCCGGCCACGCGGCGGATGTCGCGCGCCGGATGGCGGCATGGCGGGAGGCGACGGCGCCGCGCTACCTCTCCGACGAGGTGCCGGTCGCGATGGGACGGCTGATGGGCGAGCTGAACCGCGCGCTGCCGGCCGACGGCATCCTGGTCGCCGATGGCGGCTTCGCGGCGCACTGGGGCGGCCTGCTGTTCGATACGAAGCGTCCTGGGCGCGGCTTCGTGCCGGATCGCGGCTTCGCCTCGATCGGCTACGGCATCCCGGGTGCCATCGGCGCGGCACTCGCGGCACCCGGGCGCCCGGTGGTGTCGCTGACCGGCGACGGCGGCTGCAACATGATGCTCGGCGAGCTGGAGACCGCACGGCGGATGCGGCTCGCCTTTACGCTGGTCGTCGTCAACAACGCCGCCTCCGGCTACGTGAAGGCGTTGCAGCACCTGATGTATGGTGCGGGCGCATATCACGCCTCCGATCTCGCCGAGACCGATTACGCCCGCGCCGCCGAGGCGCTGGGCTGCCGCGGCGTCCGCGTCGCGCATCCGGACGCGCTCGCGCCGGCGCTGGCGCGCGGACTGGGCGGCGACGGCGTGACGGTGATCGACCTCGTGGTGACGCGGGATCCCGCGAAGATGCTGCCGGCAGCGGACAACCGGGCGGTGCAAATGCGGGCCGGCGACCGGGTCGCGTGATTGGGATTGACATACGACTCTGAGGCGCCGCATCAAGCAGGCGAGATTCGCATCCACCAACACAACCGAAGGCTTAAAATGAGGTATGCATTCCTTTTCGCTTCAATGCTGTACGCGACCGCAGCATCTGCAGCCGGTTGAGATGCAATCGGAGCAATGACCTGCCAGCAAGTCCTCGATCTAAATTTTTTACTGACGCACGATCGAGCAACCGTTGAAGACGGCCAGAAGATGGAGCAAGCCATTGAATATGCCAACGGCTTTATCGCCTCAATGACCGCCGGCAGATTGGGTGATGAAACGTATGAGACGGGCCTGAAGATCTTGATCGGATCCTGTGACGAACTTAAATCCCAAAGCATTT
>DATAYA010000078.1:0-6150 GCA_036272815.1 Acetobacteraceae bacterium | reverse complement strand
TCGGGGGCGACCCGCGCGGCATGCAGCAGAGCCCGGTTGGCCGGATCATGCGGGTCGCCGGCGATCACGACCGTGATTGCGTCCTCCAGCAGGTCGGCGGCGGCGAGCAGCGTCGGCATCGCGCCGAGTGCCGATGCGGCGCCGCCGAATGCCCGCAACACCGCGTCCGCCCGGCTGCGCCAGACCGGCGCGCCGGTCAGGTGATATAGGCGGGCGAGCAAGGTCGCGATCAGGCCGGTGCCGGAGGGGGTGGCATTGTCGGCGGCGTTGCGCGGCCGGCCGACCGGGACGTCGGCGGCATCATCGGCGGTCTGGAACATGCTGCCGTCCGCGTCCGCGAAATGCGCGATCGCGGCCTCGCCCAGCGCCGCCGCCTGTTCAAGCCGCGCGCCCTCCCCGGTGGCTTCGTAGAGTGCCAGGGCGGCGAGGCCGATCGCGGCCTGGTCCTCCAGCAATCCGGCGGCGGTGATGCGGTCGCCGGCCCAGGCGTGTGCGACGCGCCCGTTCGGCGCGGCGAGCGAGGTGCGGACGAAGTCGAGCGCTGCTGTCGCGAGCGACAGCCAGTCAGGCCGGCTGAACACGGCCGCGGCGCGCGCAAGGGCCGCGATCGCCAATCCGTTCCAGTCGGCGAGCACCTTGCCGTCGCGGGTGGGCGGGACGCGGCGCGCCCGTGCCTCGAACAGCAAGCGGCGGTCCTCGGCGAGGGCCCGTTCCTCGGCCGGCCCGCCCGGCGGGGTCAGCCGGCGCAGCACCGTCCTGCCCTCCCAGTTGCCCTCCGGGCGGACGTCGTAGGCGGCCTTGAAGGCGGGGCTGGCGGAGCCGAGCACCGCGTCGATCTCGGCCTCGGTCCAAACGTAGAAGCGGCCTTCCTCACCCTCGCTGTCGGCGTCCTGCGCGGATGCGAAAGCACGACGGCCGGCGGCATCGGGGGCGGCCAGCATCTCGCGAACGAGCCAGCCAACCAGCTCCTCGGCACGGACGGCGGTGAGCGGATCGGGACGCGCCGCATGCGCGAGGGCGAGCAGCTCGAGGATCTGGGCGTTGTCGTAAAGCATCTTCTCGAAATGCGGCACCAGCCATTCGGCGTCGGTCGAGTAACGGGCGAAGCCGCCGCCGAGGTGGTCGTGGATGCCACCCAACGCGAGGCCCCGCAGCAGGGTGTGGACCGCCTCGGCGCTGGCATCATCGCCGGAGCGGGCGGCGTTCTGCCAAAGGAAGCGGAACAGTGGCGCATTCGGAAAGCGGGGTGCGCCGCGGAGGCCGCCATGCACGGGATCGACGCCGGCGAGCAGCGCGGCGGCCACGGTGCCCAATGCGGCGGGCCCGGGCACCGCTCCGGGGCGAGCGGCCGCCATGCCATGCAGGGCCGCACGTAGGGCCGCCGCGTTCTGCGTCACGGCGCCGTCACCTTCCGCAAACGCGCGGGCGACTCCGAGCAGCACCTGTCGGAACGAGGGCCGTCCCCAACGTGGTTCGGGCGGGAAATAGGTGCCGCCCCAAAACGGTTCGGCGTCCGGCGTCAGGAACATGGTGAGCGGCCAGCCGCCGGCCTCGCCGAGCGCATGCAGGGCGGACATGTAAATATGGTCGATGTCCGGCCGCTCCTCGCGATCCACCTTGATGCTCACGAAGTAGCGGTTCATCAGGGCGGCCGTTTCGGCATCCTCGAACGATTCGTGGGCCATCACGTGGCACCAGTGGCAGGCGGCGTAGCCGATCGAGAGCAGGATGGGCACGCCGCGCGATCGCGCCTCGGCCAGGGCCGCGTCGTTCCACTGTCGCCAATGCACCGGGTTGCCCGCGTGCTGCAGCAGGTAGGGCGAGTGGGCGTCGTGAAGCAGGTTGGTGTCGGACATGCGGACAGGCCTTTCGGCGGGGGACGATCAGCACATGGGCGTTTTGACGGAAGACCGGGAGATGGCGGTGGACGGTGATGCGGGCGATGCCTCGTCCAGGCCGGCGCCGTTCTATGCGGCCCACCTTTTCGTCTGCTGCAATCGACGGCCGGACGGACATGCGCGCGGCAGTTGCGCGGCGAAGGGCTCGGAGCGGCTGCGCGACTACATGAAGGTGCGTGGGAAGGAGCTTGGGCTCAAGCGGGTGCGGGTCAACATGGCGGGCTGCCTGGATCGCTGTGAACTGGGGCCGTGCATGGTGATCTACCCGGAGGGCGTCTGGTATCGCGTCGGCAGTACGGAGGACGTGGACGCCATCCTCGAACGACATCTGATTGCGGGCGAGCGCGTGGCGCGGCTTGAGCTGCCGCAGCGGGCGAGAATTGAGGACGAGAACGGAACGTGAATTGTTTCACGTGGAACGCGCGTGATCGCCAGTGACGACACGCTCCGAGCCTATGCCGAGCTGATTTCCGATTGGAATCGCCGCATTAATCTTGTGAGCCCTGCTGATATTCCGGTCCTTCGAACCCGTCACATCGACGACTGTCTCCAGCTCGCGTCACTCTTGCCGCGCGGCCTCGATCGCGGGATCGACCTAGGCTCCGGCGCGGGCTTTCCCGGCCTGGTTCTCGCCATCGCCACGGGTGTCGGTTTCGAACTGATCGAGTCCGACCGCCGGAAGGCCGCCTTTCTCGCTGAGGCCGCGCACCGCCTCGCCGCGCCCGTGCGCGTCCATGCGATGCGGATCGAGATTGCTCCGGACCGACTTCCCCCGGCGCGCCTGGTGACCGCCCGCGCGCTCGCGCCGCTGCGCCGCTTGCTGCCGCTCGCCGCACCGCTGCTCGCGCCCGACGGCATCTGCCTTTTCCCGAAAGGTCGCACGGCCGCTGCCGAATTGGTCGATGCGCGTCGGCACTGGCAGATGACCGTTGACCTCGTGCCGAACCGAGTCCACCAAGGCGGCGTGATCGTTCGGATCGGACATCTTCGACGTGCAATCAGCGGCAGCCTCTGACGCTCCGTCCTCTCGCCATATTCTCGCGATCGCGAACCAGAAAGGCGGGGTCGGCAAAACCACGACCGCGGTCAATCTCGGCGCTGCCCTCGCCCAGCGCGGCGAGCGCGTGCTCGTGGTCGACCTCGACCCGCAGGGCAATGCCTCCACCGGGCTCGGTATCCAGGGTTCTCGCGCGCCCGGCAGCTACGCCCTGATGCTCCGCTCCGCGGCACCCTCCGCCGCCCTGCGCAGCACGGCGCTTCCCTCGCTTCGCCTGCTGCCCGCCGATCCGGATCTCGCCGGTGCGGAGATCGAGCTGGTCGGAGTACCAGGCCGCGAGCGCCTGCTGCGCGACGCCCTCGCCGAAGCCGATTTCGCCGGATTCGGCCGCGTCCTGATCGACTGTCCACCCAGCCTCGGCCTCCTGACCCTCAATGCATTCGTCGCCGCCGACGCCGTGCTGGTGCCGCTCCAGTGCGAATTCTTCGCGCTTGAAGGTCTGAGCCATCTCGTCCGGACGATCGAGCGCGTGCGCATCAGCCTCAATCCCGCGATCGCGCTGGAGGGGATCCTGCTCACCATGCTCGACCGGCGGAACAACCTCTCCGACCTTGTCGCCGCCGACGCGCGCAGCTTCTTCGGCGCCAAAGTCTACGACACGGTGATCCCGCGCAACGTCCGGGTGTCCGAGGCGCCCTCGCACGGGATGCCGGTGGTGTCCTACGATCCCCGGTCGGCGGGGGCGCTGGCTTACGGACAACTGGCGGCGGAGATGCAGGCCAGGGGCTCTGCCCCCGCACCCCAGCAAGGGCCGTCGCCCTTGGAAGCCCAGACGGAGTCCGGCGCCCGCGGCTTTCGCGGGGTCGAGACGCAGAGCCCCTCGCCTTGAGCCTCCCCCCGCCCCGTCTCGGCCGCGGCTTGGCCGCGCTCCTCGGCGATCTCCCGGTGTCCACCCCGACCACAGCCGACCGGCTCGACCTCCCGATCGCCCTGCTTCACCCCGGCCGCTTCCAGCCGCGCCGTACCGCCGATCCGGTGCGGATGGCGGAACTCGTCGAATCGATCCGCCGCCAGGGGGTGCTGCAGCCCGTGCTGGTCCGGCGCAGTCCCGACCGCGAGGGCGATTTCGAGATCATCGCCGGCGAACGCCGCTGGCGCGCGGCGCAGGATGCCGGCCTGCATGAGATCCCGGCCGTCATCCGCAACCTCAGCGACAGCGAGGCCGCCGCCGCCGCGCTGATCGAGAACCTCCAGCGCGAGGACCTCAACGCGATCGAGGAAGCGGACGGCTACGAGCGGCTCTCCCGCGAGTTCCGATTGACGCAGGAACAACTCGCCGAGGCAGTCGGCAAGTCGCGCAGCCATGTCGCCAACATGATGCGCCTGCGCGGACTGCCCGAGACGGTGCGCACGATGCTCGCCGACGGGCTGCTCTCCGCCGGCCATGCCCGCGCCCTGCTCGCCCATGCCGATCCCGCCACGGCCGCGCGCACGGTCATCGCGCGCGGGCTGACAGTGCGCCAGGCCGAGGCCCTGGCACGCGAGACGCGGCAGCCATCCCGCCCGGCGCCCGTGCGCGACGCCGACGATCTCGCCACTGAGCGGCAGCTCACCGAGGCGCTCGGCCTGCGGGTGCAGCTCACCCGTGCCGGCGGCCAGGGGTCCGTGCGCATTCATTTCAGCACTATCGACCAGCTCGACGGGCTGGTGGCCCTGCTCAGCCCGCGCTGACCGACCGCCCCCCGGCCCGGCGCCGCGCCGCGAGCCGCGCGAGCGCGAACACCGCGTTGCGGCAGATCAGCGCGTCGGGCGCGCCGGTTCGCTTGCAGGCCAGTTCGGCGTCGAGCAGGTGCTGCATGACCGGCAACAAGGCCGCCCCAGGCCAAAGTCCGAGCGCGCGCCGGAATGCAGGGGCGCGCCGGAAAAACACCGGCGGCCGCGCCTGTCGTGCCGCCGACTCGATATCGCCGCCCGCCGACACCTCCAGCTCCGCCCGGTGCAGGCGCTGCAGATGCAGCAAGGCCGCGCGCAGCACGCCGATCGGCGTTGTCCCTTGCGCCAGGGCCAGCGAAAGCGCCCGGTCGGCACCGGCCGCATCGCCCTCGGTCGCGGCGAACAGGGCATCCTCCAGGCTCGCCTCGGCCACGTCACCCACGCTCTCGCGGGCGGCAGCCAGGTCGAGGCGCCCGTCCGCCCCGGCATACAGCGCCGCCTTGTCGAGTTCGGCCACCGCCACCGCGTGATCGGCACCGAGCTGCATGCCGAGCCAGGCCAGCGCGTCCTCCGACGCGACGACACCGCGGCCCCGCAGCATCTCGGCCATCCAGGCCCGGGCGGCACGGCCTTCCAGCGGATAGCAACCGATCGAAGCCGCGTCCTCGCGGCGCTCCACCAACGCCCGTAGCTTCGAGCGGGCCGGCAATTCGCCGCCTTCCAACACGACGAGCGCTTCGCCGCCGGCCGCGAGGGCCCGCTCCAACGGGCCGGAGGCAGCATCGCCGGCGTCGCGCAGCCGCACGACGCGACGGCCGCCGATCATGGACTGGGCTGCGACTTCCTCGGGGATGCGGCCGGCCTCGTCGCGCCCGAGCCACGCGACCCGGAACGGATCGTCGGCGGCGCCGATGACGGCGCGGGTGACTGCCTCGGCGCGCAGGCGGATCAGTCCGTCGTCGCTGCCGTGCAGCAGGATCACACGGCAGGTCGCGGGCGGGGCGGCGAGGAAGCCGGGGACGCGCCGGGCCTCGAGCTTCACGCCCGATGCGCCGCGTGGGCCTGCCGGTTGAACCAGATGGCAAGCTGGGCCGTGATCTGGTCGGCGAGCATCTCCGCGATGCGCCGCTGCACGGCGTCGTTGTCGAGATCGCTGTTGAAATACTGATTGTTGACCAGATTGATCCCGTCAATCGCGCGCGAGGTTCCGCTGGTCAGCACCGGTCCGGGCGGTTCCAGGCGCCGGAGCAGGAACGTCGCCGAGCCGATCACCCGGATCCGTGTGACCGAGCTGTCGGGCTGGATCGCGATGCCTTCCTCGGAGAGTTGCGGCGCCACCGTGAGCACATAGCGGCGCAGGCTGCCGGTGTTGCTGCCCTGAAGCCGCTGCTGCAGCGACTGGCGGATTTCCTGGCCGAATCGCTCGGGAATGACGGCCACCTGCACGGTGGTCAGATCGGCCGTCGTCACGCTGCCCGCCCCCGGCGCATAAAGCGGCCGAAATCCGCACCCCGCCAGTGTGGCCGCGGCAACGGCGAGTAC
>DATAYA010000077.1:0-22261 GCA_036272815.1 Acetobacteraceae bacterium | reverse complement strand
GCCCGCCGATCCGGGCCGGCTCGGCCGAGGCGCCGATCACCGCCACGGATCGCGGCGCCATCAGCCGCGCCAGACCCTCGCACCCGTCAGTCATTCCCGCCCCCGGCCTGCCTTCCCTGCAGGCTACGGCGTGGAGGCTAGGGCGTCACATCGCGCCGGGCGAGACGACCATGCAGGAGGTGTGCAGGGTCCGGCACGCCTCGACCGCCGCCGCACGCGAGAGACCGCCGAGGCGCGCCCGATAGAGCGGTTGGCTGTGCGCCTGGTGCAGCGCGCCGACCCGCACGCCGGCGCGCGAGAGCAGGGCCACGTCGTGCGTGCGTGCGGCGCCGGCGGCGAGGGCTGCCTGGTGCTCGTTGGCGAAGGCGCCGACCTGGATTCCCCATCCGCCGGCGGTGCTGCCGCCATGCCCAAGCGGCAGGTTCGCCGCCATCGCGGGCTGGATCAGGTGGAAGCCGCGCTTCGGCGGCCGCGGCGGCACATAGGCATATTGATGCACGGGCGGATGCGATCGCGGATGCGACGGCAGTTCGGCCACCTCCGTCGGGCGGCGCACCGGGTCGGCGATGAAGCGTCCGCGATACCAGTGCCCCTTCGGCGCCGCAGCCGCATAGCGCAGCGCCGGCTTGCGCGCCGCATATCGCACCACCGGCCGGGCGTAGCGCAGGCCGGGCGGGATCTCCTCCGGCAGCCGGTTCATGGCGTAGAGGTCCGCATCCGACCGCACCTGCGGGTAGCTCCCCAGGATCTGCGGCCCAATCATCGCGACGTAGCGCCGCGTCTCGTTGGGCAGGGACGCCTGGTTCGCCAGATACTCGTCGAGCCGCCTCGGCCCGGCATTGTAGGCGGCGAGGAACCCCGGCGAGCCGAACAGGTCGTACATCTCCCGGATATAGGCGGCGCCGGCGAAGATGTTGTTGCGCGGGTCGTAGGCGTCCTCGGCGAGCCCGTAGCGGGCACGAAGCCCGTCATAGGTGTCCGGCATGATCTGCATCAGCCCCATCGCACCTACGGGCGAGGTGGTCAGCGCCCCCTGCATGTATTCCTGTCCGCCCGACTCGACCCGCATCACCGCGCGGATCCACTCTCCCGGAACGTCGTAGCGCTGCGAGGCTTCCCGGATGTAAGGCCCCCACGGGTCCTCCGGCGGGCCGGGCGGGGCGTAATCGTTTCGGGCGTGGGCGCGGTACTGGACCGCCTGCGCCGTCTGGTTCAGCACCGGGGGTGGCCCGCCGCCGCCGCTGCACGCGGCCAGCGCGGCCGGCCACAGGAGGCAAAGCACCATCCGGAACGGCCGAAGGCGTCCCACCCCCATCAGGGCAGCTTGGCAGACTCGCAGCATCCCCCCGGACCTCCGTTATGGCGTCACCGGGTCACCTGGCTGCACGGCACCTGGCGGCACGACACGACTCTCGCCGCCGTCGTTCAGATGCACGATCAGGAACCCCCCATAACTTCCCTACCGGATAGCAGGAGTCGGCGCAACCATCTCGTGCCGATCCGACCCGGTGCGGCCTTTGCACGGGCCGATGTTGCGACGCGGCCCAGGATCGGCTACGCGCCGGGCCGATGAGTGCGACCCTCTCAGCGCCGCGCGCCGCCGAATTCGACCTCGCTTCCGACCACTCGGCTGCAGCCCGGCAGCGCCGGGCCATGAGCGACGTCGTCGAGGCGGCCGCGCTGTGGCGGCTGATCCGGACCCTCGGCTGGCTCGACATCAAGCTGCGCTACCGCGGCTCGGTGCTCGGCCCGTTCTGGCTGACGATCTCGACGGCGACGATGGTAGCCTCGCTCGGGATCGTCTACTCGACGCTGTTCCATCAGGACATGCACACCTACCTGCCGTTCCTGACGGTCTCGCTGGTGATCTGGGGCTTCATCTCGGGCGCGGTGACGGATGCCTGCACCTGCTTCCTGCAGGCCGAGGGCACGATCCGCTCGATGCGGATGCCGTTCACGGTGCATGCCGCGCGTGTGGTGGTGCGGAACGTCCTGATGCTGGCGCACAACGCGTTGGTCATCATCGGCGTGTTCATCTTCTACACCATCTGGCCGGGCGCGTCGGGACTGGCCGCGATCCCCGGGTTCGCGCTCTGGATCGTCGATGCGTTCGCGGTCTGCCTGCTGCTCGGATGCTTCTGCGCGCGCTTCCGCGACATCCCGCCGATCGTCACCAGCGTGCTGCAGATCGTCTTCTTCGTCAGCCCGATCGTCTGGCAGCCCAGCCAGCTCGGCAAGCATGCCGGGTGGCTGATCTACAATCCCTTCTTCTCGCTGCTGGAGATCGTGCGCGCACCGCTGCTGGGGCACATTCCCGGGCCGGTGATCTGGCTTGCGGCAATCGGCTTCAGTGCCCTGCTGTGGCTGATGTCGTGGGCTCTGTTCGTGCGCGTGCGCGGCCGCATCGCGTTCTGGATCTGAGCATGGCGCTGATCGAGGTCGATGGCCTCTCCATCGATTTTCCGCTCTATCACGGCAACAGCCGCAGCCTGAAAAAGACGGTGTTCGCCGCCGCGTCCGGCCGGCTGGGCGAGGACCAGCAGCACCGGCGCGTGGTGCGCGCTGTCCGCGACGTCTCGTTCCGCCTCAAGCACGGCGACCGGCTCGGGCTGGTCGGGCGCAATGGCGCGGGCAAGACGACGCTGCTGCGGGCGCTGGCCGGCATCTATGAGCCGGTGGTCGGGCATCTGCATGTCGAGGGCGCGGTGGTGGCGCTGCTCGATTCCGGCTTGGGCATGAACCCGGAGCTGTCGGGGCGCGAGAACATCCTGCTGCGCGGCCTGACGCTCGGTCTCGACCGGGCGGCGATCCGCGCCATCGAGGCGGACGTGCAGGAGTTCGCCGGCCTCGGCGACTTCCTCGAGCTGCCGGTGCGGCTTTACAGCACGGGAATGGTGGTTCGGCTCGGCTTCGCGCTGGCGACCGCGATCCGCCCGCAGGTGCTCATCATGGACGAATGGATCCTGGCCGGCGACGCGGACTTCATGGCCCGTGCCCGGGGCCGGCTGGAGGACATGGTGCGGGGGGCGGAGATCCTCGTGCTCTCCAGCCACTCCCCGGAGGTGATCGGGGAGTGGTGCACGCGGGTGATGCGGATGGACGAGGGCCGCGTGGTCGATGACGGGCCGGCCGAGGACGTGCTGCGCCGCTATCTCGGGCCGAGCCGCGACACCGCGCCCTCGGTGCCCGACACGATGCCCGGCGCGGCTGCCGACGCGGCGGCCTAAGCCGCTCATCCCCGGAACCGGCGCACGAGAGCCTGCGTTGGCGCTCAATGCCCGCTTCCGCAACGATGACCCGGATGCCCCGCGACACGACGATCCGCACCTACCGCACGCGGCGCGACTTCAGCCGCACGGCCGAGCCGTCGCCGGAGGCCGGAACGCCGCGCGACAGCGGCGAGGCGCTGCGCTTCGTCGTCCAGAAGCACGCCGCCCGGCGCCTGCATTGGGATTTCCGTCTGCAGCATGATGACGTGCTCTGGAGCTGGGCGGTGCCGAAAGGACCCTCGCTCGATCCGCAAGACAAGCGGCTTGCCGTCCATGTCGAGGACCATCCGCTCGACTATGCCAAATTCCAGGGCATCATCCCGGAAGGGCAATACGGCGCCGGCACGGTCGAGATCTGGGACCACGGCACCTGGGCGCCGGACGGCGACGCGCTCGCCGGCATCGCGAGGGGCGAGCTGAAGTTCACCCTCGACGGCCAGCGCCTGCACGGCCGCTTCGTGCTGGTGCGGCTGCGCCCGCGGCCGCACGAGCGCGGCGAGAACTGGCTGCTCATCAAGGAGCACGACGCGGACGAGCGCGCGGGCGCCGACGTCGCCGTGCTCGAGGCCGAGGCGCCGCCGTCCGCGCCCCCGTCTGCGCCCGAACCCCCCCGCTCGCGCCGTCGCCCGGACGCCAGCCACGAGCTGCATCCGGTGACGCTGACGCACCCGGAGCGCGAGCTGTGGCCGGGGATCACCAAGCGCGATCTCGCGACCTACTGGCACGAGGTGGCGCCAATCGCGCTTCCCGGCATCGCGGGCCGGCCGCTGGCGGTGGTGCGCTGCCCGGCCGGGATCGACGGCGAGCGGTTTTTCCAGAAGCACGCCGCGCGCGGGATGCCGGGCCAGATCCGGGCGTCCGAGGCGTCGGGGGCGCCGTATCTTGCCATCGACGATGAGAGCGGCCTGATCGCCTGCGCGCAGATCGCCGCGATCGAGCTGCACGCCTGGGGGGCGGCCGAGGCCGATCCCGACCACCCGGACCGGATCGTGTTCGATCTTGATCCGGGCGAGGACGTGCCCTTTGCCGAGGTCGCCGCCGCAGCGATGGAGGTGCGCGAGCGGCTCGAGACGCTCGGGCTTGCGTGCTTCTGCCGCACCAGCGGCGGCAAGGGGCTGCATGTCGTGGTGCCACTGCGCCCGCGGGCGAGCTGGGACGCGGTGAAGCCCTGGTGCCACGAATTCGCGCAAGCTCTGGAGCGCGACGCGCCGGACCGCTACGTCTCGAAGATGTCCAAGGTGCTGCGCCGGCATCACATCCTGGTCGATTGGCTGCGCAACGGCCTGGGCGCGACCGCGATCGCCTCCTACTCGCCGCGGGCGCGTCCGGGGGCGACGGTTGCGGCCCCGCTCGCATGGCGGGAGGTCAACAAGCGGCTCGATCCCGCCGGCTACACGCTGCGCACGCTCAAGCGCCGCCTCGCCCGCCTGCGCCGGGACCCGTGGGAGGGCTTCACCCAGGCGGCGCGGCCGCTGCCGAAGGCCGGGACCTGATGGCCGAGCAGCGTCCGGGCGTTTCTCGCCCGATCTGGCGCGGGCATCTCCGGCTGGCGCTGGTGTCCTGCCCGATTGCCCTCTACGCGGCCCGGCGGGCGAGCAGCGACCTGCATTTCCACTTCATCAATCCCGCGACCGGCCACCGCGTGCGCATGGTCACGACCGACACCGAGAGCGGCGAGGAATTGCAGCGCCGCGACCTCGTGCGCGGATTTGAGTTCAAGAAGGACACCTACGTCCTGCTCGACGACGAGGATTTCGAGCGCGCCCGCATCGACAGCTCGACGGTGCTCAACATTGCCAAGTTCGTCGATGCCGCCGCGATCGATCCGATCTACTTCGACGGCAGCTATTATGTCGGCCCGGACGGCGACAGTGCTGTGGACGTGTTCGTTGTATTGCAGACGGCGATGGCGAAATCCCGCCGCGCGGCGTTGTCGCGCGTGGTGATCGCGCGTCGCGAGCACGCGGTCGCCCTGATGCCGATGGGGCGCGGGCTGGTGGCGCACGCGCTGCTGGAGCAGCGCGACCTCGCCGACCCGAAGGGCATTTTTGACGCCATCCCGCGCCTCGATCCGGAGCCCGACATGCTCAAGCTCGCGGCCGAGCTGATCGAGCGGCGCAGCGGCCGTTTCGAGCCCTCCGACGTGGAGGATCGCTACGAGGCGCGGCTGCGCGAGGTGATCGAGGCGAAGCTGCAAGGCGAGGGCGAGAGCATCGCCCCCGAGGCGACGCCGGAAGCCGACAACGTGATCGACCTGATGGCGGCGCTCAAGCGCAGTCTCGGCCAGAGCACCGGCACCACGAAGACCGGCACCACGAAGAAGGCGCCCGCGCGGAAGGCGCCGGCCGGCAAGTCCGCGCCAGCCAAGGCCGCCTCCCGCAAGAACCCAGGAAGGCCCGTCCGCAAGAGCGCCTGACGCAACGAAGCCTCACAAGCGGCGACGCACACTGGTAAGCTTCGACGGTCCGCCGCGAGTCGCCCATGTCGCTGTTCCCGTCCGGCCCGTCCCAGCCAGGGCTTCCCCTGGCCGATGCGCCGCGCCGTTTCCGCCTGCCTCTGCTCCGGCGGCCGGAGGCCGATCTCGGCCGCCTGCCGATGCAGATGGACCTCCGCGCGATCAGTCTGGCGGAGGGCGCTCGTGCCGGGCTGGCGGTCGCGGCGCTGATCGTCGCCAACGAGTGGATCGGCTCGGTGCTGCTGGTCGAAGCGGCACTCGGGGCACTGTTCACCTGCCTCTGCGATGTCGGTGGCCCGGTCCGGCAGCGTGTGCCGGCGCTGCTTGGCTTCGGCCTGCTCGCCGCCGCGGCGACCGCCGGCTTCGGCCTGCTGCGCAACCTGCCGGTGCCGGTCGTGGTGCCGCTTGCCGCGTTCGCGCTGTTCTGCACCAGCTATGCCCGAGTCTGGGGGCCGGTCGCGATGCAGGTGGGCAACCTGCTCGGGGTCGTGGTCATCGCTGCCCTGACCCGCCAGCTCGCCTGGGCGGCGGCGCTGCCGCTCTCGGCGGCGATGCTGGGCGGCAGCCTGTGGGCGCTGCTGCTGACCTTGGTGATCTGGCGACTCTATCCCTACGCCCCGGCGCAGCGGGCAGTCGCGCAATGCTACCGGGCGCTGGCCGACCTCGCCGCCGACCTCCGTCTGCGGCTGCGCGACGACGCCGGCCCGGCTTCCTGGGAGGCGCACGCCCGAGCTCACCGCCGCGCCGTGCGCGAGGCCCTGGAGGCAGCCCGCCAGGCCACGATGGACGCCGCCGCCGGCCGCGGCACACCGGGGCTGCGCCTCGCCCAGACCCTGCTGCGGCTGGAGGCGGCCGACCAGATTTTCGGCGCGCTGATCGCGATGGCCGATCTCCTGGAGCGGGAGCCGGATCCGGCCGTGCGTGCCGCCGCCGGACGGATGCTGCGGTTGCTGCGCCCGACGCTGCTGGTGATCGCGACCGCCGTCGTGCGCGACGATGCCTCCCGCACCAAGCGGCTGGAGCTGGTGATGAAGCAAGTCGTCGCGGCGACGCCGGCGGGGCTGGAAGGGCCGGCCCGCGCGCTGGCGGAGCGGCTGCGGGTCGCGGTCACGCTCGCCCAGGCTGAGGGGATCGCGCAGGACCCGCCGGGCAGCGCGGCGCGGCCGGGCCTGTGGGCGCGGCTGCTCGATCCGGTGCGGCAAAATCTCGGCTGGGATTCGGCAATCCTGCGCCATGCGGTGCGCGTGGCCGTGGTCGCGGTGCCGGCCTTCGCCTTCACGCTCGGCTGGCCGCGCCCGTATTCCTACTGGCTCACGATCGTGCTCGTGCTGACGCTGCAGCCGTATTTCGCGCTCACCTGGCAGCGGGCCGTGGAACGGGTGGGGGGCACTGTGCTGGGCGGCCTGCTGGCGGCCGCCCTCGGGTTCGTCTGCACCGACGGCCTGAGTACCGCGATCGCGTTCGTGCCGCTCGCGGTGCTGGCCTTCGCGGCGCGGCGGGTCAGCTTCGGGGCGTTCATCATGCTGCTGACGCCTATGGTGATCCTGCTGATCGAGCTGGCCCGGCCCGGCACCAGCGATTTCGCAATCGCGTGGCTGCGCGTGCTCTACACCGCGGCGGGCGGGCTGCTGGCGGTCGCCGGGTGCCTGACACTCTGGCCGAGCTGGGAGCCGGACCGGCTGGCGCAGGAGCGCGGGGCCGCGATCGCCGCCCATGCGCGCTTCGCCGCCGCCGTGCTCGCGCCGCCGCCCGGCGCCGACGCGGATGCCGCGCGCCGCGATGCTGGGGTCGCGAGCAACAATCTGGAGGCGGTTATCTCCCGCGCCCTGATCGAGCCGCATTCCGGCCGTGCGGCCCGGGACCGGCTTGAAACGACGATGGTGGTGGACGGAACGCTGCGCCGCCTCGCGGGCCGGCTGTCGGCGGTGCAGCTCGATCAAGCGCGGGCAGCCGAAGTGGACTCGGGCTGGAGTCGCTGGATTGTCGTGGCGCTGGAGGCGCTGTGCCGCGGCATGGCCCTGCCGGCGCGGCCGGCCGGGGAAGCGCCGGAGAGAGTCGCGCGGTTGGCCCGGCAGGTCGACACGCTCGACGGCGCCTTGCGGCGGTTGGACGGGGGCGACGGAGCGGGTCCAAGTACGACTTCTCGGGCCCTGCCCTCGTTTGACTAACGGGGCGGCCGCCGCCAGCCGAAGCCGGCGAGGTCGCCCACGGGTCCGAGGATCGCGCCGAAGCGCATCGTCTCGCGGCGGTCGGAATTGTAGGCAGGCCAGGGCACAGCGTCGGCGCCCGGATCGCCGCCGCGGGCGAAGCGGCTCCATCCACCCATGATGGCGGCGGACAACGCCTCGCACTGCCCCGGGTCCGCACCTGCCAACATCGGCGCCTGCCAGGTCCGCCATGTGCCGAACACGAATGGCAGCTCGATGCAGTGGCAGGCGTGCCAGGGCGAGCCGGGCGCCCCCCAGTCGAACTGATAGACCCACACGCGCTGCCCGCGCGCGGCGATGCGGTCGGCGAGGCCCAGCGCGGGGAACAGGAAGCGGTGGTCGGTCCCGAGATCGGCGAGCAGGTCACGCAGGTCGCCGCCCGGTCGGCGCCGGCGATAGGCTTCGATCGCCTGTGCCGAGCCCGCCAGGGCCGCGAAACGGTCGGCGACTTTGGTGGGGTCTGGCTCGGCCATTGTCGGGTCGGCGACGAGAAAGGCGTGCATCTCCTCCCGCGTGGTCCCGATGATCACGTCGAGCCCGCGCGCGGCGATCTCGCCAGCCAGACGATCCGCTGTCGCGTCGAAACTCTCGAATTGGTCGAACACCGGAGGAAATGCCGGCTCGATCTCGGCGAACCGAGCATTTTCCCGCGCGATCTGCATCTGCAGCGCGACGAGGCGTTCGGCCGGGGCGGCGCGCAGACGTGTCGGGGCGTCGGCGCCATCCGGGTCGATCTGGAGCAACCCCATCAGGCGCCGGGCGCGGGCCGTCGCCTCGGCCGCTTTCGGGCCGGGGCGGGGAGCGGCACTCTGGACGATCGCGCGTCGGAACAAGCCGCGCGTCTGCGGCATCCCAATCAGGCGGAGGATGGCATTGCCGCCGGCCGATTGGCCCATGAGCGTCACACAGCCCGGATCGCCGCCGAAGGCCGGCGCGTGTTCGGCGAGAAAGCGGAGGGCTGCGACCATGTCGTGCAGCCCCATCAGCCCGTCGGCGAGGCGCGGGAAGTGCAGGAACCCGAGCGGCCCCAGACGGTAGTTCACGCCGACCACGACCGCGTCGGCGGCCCGTGCCAGGGCTGCGCCGTCGTACCAGTCGAGCGACCCGGCGCCGCTGAGGAAGGCGCCTCCGTGCAGCCACACCAGCACTGGCCGCCTCGCACCGTCCGCCGCCGGTGTCGCGATGCTGAGGGTGAGACAGTCCTCGTCCTGCGCGCGGTCGAAATCGCCCATCGCCGCGCGCAGGCGCGAGGGCGGCTGCGGCGCGATCGGCCCGTGCGCCCGCGCGTCGCGAACGCCCGCCCAGGGGCCGGGCGGCTGCGGTGCGGCGAACCGCAACGGGCCGATCGGCGGCGCGGCATACGGGACGTTCCGGAACAGCATGACGCCGTCGCGCGCGAGCCCGTGAAGCTCGCCCAGGCTCAGGCGGATGCGGGTCGCGGGCTCAGCCATGCGGGATGCTCCGATCCGGTCGGCGCTGCGAGACGACAAAAATGGCGGCCGCGGCTGCGGCGGACAGCAGCGCCGGCACGGCAGCCGCCGCGATGACGCTGCGGGCCTGCCAATGCAGGCCGAGGAAGGCGCCGGCGATCGCCGGACCCAGGATCGAGCCCAGCCGCCCCGCCGCCGACGACCAGCCGATGCCGGTGGTCCGCAACGACGTCGGATAGAGCATGGCACCGATTGCGGCCTGCCCGACGCCGCCGATCCCGAGGCCCGCTCCGATCAGGAACAGCAGCGCCGGGATCCAGCCGGCGGGGAGTCCGCCCAAGGCGAGGAGCAGCACGAAGCACGTGCCCACGGCAAACGCGATCGCCAGATAGCGCGCGCTCCCGACAAAGCGCACCAGCAGGACCATCAGGACGACCCCAGCGATGGCGCCGCTGCCGATGTAAGTGTTGCCCAGCGCCGCGGTCGCGCGGCCGAAGCCGAAGCTCGTCAGCAGGAGCGGCAGCCAGTACGTGAAAGTGTAGCTCTGCATGAAGGTCAGGAACGCCATCGCCCACAGCAGCGCGGTGGGCAGCGCGAGCCCGGCCTGGAACAGAACTGCGACCGAACCACCGGTGCTACCGCTCGGGACCGGCGGGCGAGGCCGGTCGGGCAGCCACGTGCCGAGCGCCGGTGCCAGCGCCAGCGGTAGGAGCGCGCCCACGACGAACAGCGCGGGCCAGCCGAAGTGATGCAGGAGCGGCACCGCGGCCATCCCGCCCAGCGTGCCGCCGAAAATGATCGCGACCGTGACAACCGCCGCGGTCATCTCTCGCCAGCGCGGCGGAGCATGATCCGAGGCGAGCGCGATCGCGGTGGGTATCGCGCCGCCAAGCCCGAGTGCGGTTGCAAGGCGAAGCACGGTCAGGGCCGGGATGCTGCGGACCAGGATCGTCGCAAATGTCAGCAGAGCGAAGGTGACGACGCTCGCGACAATCACGCGCCGGTGTCCGAAGCGAGCGGTCAGTGCGCCGCAACTCACATAGCCGATCACGGCGCCAAGGCTGGTCGCGACGAAAGCCGGGGTGAAGGCCGCGGCGGCGAGGCCCCAGTCATGCGCGAGCGTCGGCGCCGCGAAGGCGACGACGGCGGTGTCGTAGCCATCGAGCAGGATCACCAGGAAGCACAGCACCGCCGTCGCGACGCTGAGGCGGGTGGTGACGGCGGTAAGATCATCGAGACTGGGCGAGGCGCTTGTCGGGATCGACATCCTGTGCATTGCCTGCCGCGGAGAGACGTGAATTAAGACCCCGCGCCGCCCTGGAGGCAAACGCCGCGAGCGGGGCGCCCTAACGCCAACCCGGCAGCATTCGCCGCAGCACCCCGTCGCGCCAGACGTAGTGGTGGAACAGCGCCGCGGCGGCATGGATGCCGGCAAGCACCAGGATCGCGTTCGCCGCCGTCGCGTGCCACGATTGCAGGTCATGGCCCAGCGCGCGATCGCGCGGCGCGAGTCCGGTCAAATGGAATCCGAAGTAGTTGACCCCGTGCGTAGTGACCATCGAAACGCCGAGGCTTACGACCAGCACCATCAGCACATAGAGGCCCCAATGCGTGATTTTCGCCAAAGCCTCCAGCAGCGGCGGATCGCTCGCATGCAAGCGCCGGCCGCCACTGTTGCGCCAGATTAGCCGGGCTATCAGCACCAGCCCCAGCAGCAGACCGAAGGAGACGTGGGTCGATCGCACGGCCACCTTCGTGAAGCCGGCGAAGTCGTCGATGAGATGGGCGCCTATCCACTGTTCCGCGATCAGGGCCGCTGTAATCCAGTGCAGCGCGATGGTGCAGCCATCGTATTGGCCGCCGGTCCGGTCCGGCATGTTTCAGCTACTTCCGATCAGTATGCCCACGGCAAACACGATCCCTCCGCCCAGTGCAACCTGCATCGCAGCGGAGACCGGTGACGTTTCCATGTAGCGCCAGCGCACCCAGGTAATGATGGCAAGCTCGATGACAACTACCACGATGGCGAGCGTCGTCGCAGTCCAGAATTGCGGAATCAGGAACGGCAGCGCGTGGCCGAGCCCGCCCGCCGCCGTCATCAGGCCGCAGATCAGCCCGCGCACCAGCGGCGCGCCGCGGCCGGTGAGACTGCCGTCATCCGACAGCGCCTCGGCGAAGCCCATCGAGATGCCGGCCCCGAGTGCCGCCGCGATGCCGACCACGAAGGCGTTCCAGGACTGCCCGGTGGCGAACGCCGCGGCGAACACGGGTGCGAGCGTCGAGACCGAGCCGTCCATCAGACCGGCCAGGCCCGGCTGGATCACCCGCAGCACGAACAGCCGCCGCCCGGCCTGATCCTCCTGCGAGCGCACGTCGGCGGTCAGGGTCTCGGCCACGAGACGGTCGGCGGTGTGCTCGTGCTTGTTCTCGGCCTCGGCGAGGTCGCCGAGCAGCTTGCGGATGGAGGCGTCGGACGTGCGGGCGGCGGCCTGCTGGTAGAAGCGGCTGGTCTCGGCTTCCATCGTCTGCGCCTGGCTGCGCACCTTTTCCAGGTTGAGCGGGAGCAACTGCCAGACCGGGTTGCGGCGGACGAAGCCAGTCACGTCCTGGCGCCGGATTAGCGGGATGTGCTCGCCGAATTTCTGCCGGTACAGCTCGATGAGCCGGCGGCGGTGCTCGCCCTCCTCGGCCGCCATCTCGGTGAACACCTGCGCGCTCGCCGGGTAGGTGGTGCGCAGCCCTTCGGCGAAGTCGGCGTAGATGCGGCCGTCCTCCTCCTCGTTGCCGATGGCAAGGGCCAGAATCTCGCGTTCGGAGAGGTCTGAGAAGCGTCGCATGGGGCGAGAGTCTGCCGATCGCGGCCGGAACGATCAAGTCGGGCGCGGAATGATGCGAACGCTTCGCGGTTGCGGGTGGCCGACGCCGGGTTGTTCGCCTATGGGGATTGCCGGCATCCGCGGAACAGCCCGATTCGATCGCATGCGGGACCGCGGAGATGGGAGGTCGTTCGATGGAGCCCAGGGTCGCGATGTGGGTGCTGGCAATCGCGCTGACCGGGTGCGTGGCGCATACCATGCGCGGCTATGTCGGACAGGACATCCGCGCGGTGGAACTGGCTTATGGGCCGCCGTTGAACCAGGTCGACCTCGGCGAGAGCAACCGCGCCTTCCAGTGGAACAAGGTCTCCGTCGACACGACGCCGGCCTCCGCGGTCACGACGACCGACAAGGACCGGAAGGGCCGCAAGGTCACACGGACGCAGTTCATCGGCGGCACGCAGAGCGTCACCAACTGCCTCTACACGTTCTTCGCGACATGGAGCCCGCAGCGTCACGGCTGGATCGTGACCGGCTTCCGGCAACCCTCGCTGGATTGCGCGATCGGCGATATCGGCTGACGGCGAACCGGCGGCGCGCCTCAATCCGTCGTCACTGCGGCCGCCACCGCCTCACCCAGGCGATCGACGATCGCGTCGATCCCGGACGCATCGACGATGTAAGGGGGTGCGACGATCACATGGTCGCCGCGGCGGCCGTCGATCGTGCCGCCCATCGGATAGACCGCGAGTCCGCGCGCCAGCGATGCCTCTTTGACCCGCTCGTGCAGCGTGTGCGACGGATCGAAGGGACGTTTGCTCGCGCGGTCGGCGACGAACTCCAGCGCCCAGAACAGGCCGCGGCCGCGGATGTCGCCGACATGGGCGTGGTTGCCGAACCGCTCGGTCAGGGCCGCCTCCAGCCGTGCGCCCATCGCGCGGACGTTGGACAGAAGGTCGTCGTCGCGGATCACGCGCTGCACCTCCAGCGCCGCGGCGCAGGCTACCGGGTGAGCCTGATAGGTGTGGCCGTGCATGAAGCTGCCGGAGCCGGCGCGGATCGCATCGACGATGCGGGAGGCGATCAGAATGCCGCCGATCGGCTGGTAGCCGCCGCCGAGGCCTTTTGCGACGATCTCGATGTCGGGGGAGATGCCTTCCTGCTCCCAGGCGTGCAAGGTGCCGGTGCGGCCCATGCCGCACATGACCTCGTCCAGGATCAGCAGCGCGCCGTGGCGGTCGCAGACCGCGCGGATCGCGGCGAAATAGCCGGGCAGGCCGGGCACGCAGCCGGCCGTGGCCCCCACCACGGGCTCCGCGACGAAGGCGGCGACGGTCTCCGGGCCGAGGCGCTGGATTGCGGCCTCCAACTCGTCGGCGAGGCGGCGGACGTAGTCTGCGTCGCTCTCGCCAGCATCCTGGAAGCGGTAGGCAAAGCAGGGCGAGACGTGGTGGAACGCCTCCGCCAGGATCGGCGCATAGGGTGCACGGCGCATCATGTTGCCGCCGACGGCGAGCGCCCCGAGCGTGTTGCCGTGATAGCTCTGCCGCCGGGCGATGAAGTGCCGCCGCTCCGGCTGGCCGATTTCGACGAAATACTGGCGCGCGAGCTTCAGCGCCGCCTCGGTTCCCTCCGAGCCGGAGGAGCAGAAATAGGCGTGGCTGAGGCCGCCGGGACTGCCGTCGAGCAGCAGGTCGGCAAGCGCCTCGGCCGGCTCGCTGGTGAAGAAGCCGGTATGGGCATAGGCCATGCGGCTCGCCTGGGCCGCGATCGCCTCGGCCACGCGCCGGTTGCCGTGACCGAGGCAGGCGACGGCCGCACCGCCCGAGCCGTCGATGATCTGGCGACCGTCGGACAGTCGCAGATAGATGCCCTCGCCCGCGACCGCGGCGGGCGGTGCGGCGGGGAAGCGGTGGAGAACGTGGCTCATCGTTGCAGGCTCGCATGTGCCCGCTTGCGTGTCACCCGCCGCGCGCCCGGTCGAGCACCCAAAGCCCACCGAGCGTGAGCACGACGCCGCCGACGAGGCCCGAGAGCACGCCGAGCACGCCGCCATGCGCGCCGCCGAAATAGGCGCCGATCACGGCTCCGGCGAGTGTCAGCACGACCGGGACGAGGCACCCGATGGCGAGCATCAGTGGCGGAAGTGCCGCATCCCGGTGAACACCATCGCGATCCCCGTCTCATCGGCGGCGGCGATCACCTCCGGATCGTGTATCGACCCGCCGGGCTGGATCACCGCCGTTGCTCCTGCTGCGACCGCCGCCTGCAGCCCGTCGGCAAACGGAAAGAAGGCGTCGGAGGCGACCACGCTACCCTGCGTCAGCGGTTCCGCAAGGCCGGCTGCGACCGCCGCCTCGGCGGCCTTGGCGGCGGCGATGCGGGCGCTGTCGACCCGGCTCATCTGGCCGGCGCCGATGCCGACGGTGGCGCCATCGCGTGCATAGACGATCGCGTTCGACTTGACGTGCTTGCAGACGGTGAAGGCGAACAGAAGGTCGGCGCGCTCCGCCTCGGTGGGGGCACGGCGCGTGACCACGCGTAGGGCCGCCGCGTCCACATGCCCGGCGTCGCGCGTCTGGACGAGCAGGCCGCCGGCGACGCTGCGGACCATCATCCCGGGAGCGGCCGGGTCGGGCACGCCGCCCGTCAGCAGCAGGCGCAGGTTCTTCTTGCGGGCGAGAGCGGCGCAGGCCTCCGGCTCGGCGTCGGGGGCGACGATCACCTCGGTGAAGATCGCGGCGATGCGCTCGGCGGTGGCGGCGTCGAGGGTCCGGTTGACGGCAATGATCCCGCCATAGGCCGAGACCGGGTCGCAGCGCAGCGCCGCGTCCCAGGCGTCGCTGATGCGGGCAGCCGAGGCGACGCCGCACGGGTTCGCGTGCTTGACGATCACGACGGTCGGTTCCACGAACTCGGCGACGCACTCGAAGGCGGCGTCGGTGTCGGCGAGATTGTTGTAGGACAGCGCCTTGCCCTGGACTTGGCGTGCGGTCGCCACGCCCGCCCGCGCCGGGCCGCCGGCGTAGAAGGCGGCGCGCTGGTGCGGGTTCTCGCCGTAGCGGAGCGTCTGGTGGAGGGTCCCGGCGATGGCGAGGCGCTGGGGGAAGTCGGTCCCCTGCTGGCCCGCGAACCAAGCCGCGATCGCGGCGTCATAGGCGGCGGTGCGGGCGTAGGCTTCGGCGGCGAGACGCCGGCGGGTGGCAAGCCTGGTGCCGCCCTCGGCCGCAAGTTCGGCGATGACTGCCTCGTACTGCGCGGGATCGGTCAGCACGGCGACGAAATCGTGGTTCTTGGCGCCGGCGCGGATCATCGCCGGGCCGCCGATGTCGATCTGCTCGACGCTCTCCGCGAAATCCGCACCGGAGGCCACGGTCTGCTCGAACGGGTAGAGGCTCGAGACCAGCAGGTCGATCGGCGCGATCCCGTGCGCCGCCATCTCGGCGACATGCGCCGCCTCGTCGCGCCGGCCAAGCAGGCCGCCGTGGATCTGCGGCACCAGCGTCTTGACCCGGCCGCCCAGGATTTCCGGAAAGCCAGTGTGCTCCGAGACGTCACGCACCGGCAGGCCGGCGCCCCGCAACGCCCGCGCGGTGCCGCCGGTCGAGAGCAGTTCAGCGCCGGCAGCGGCCAGCGCGCGGGCGAGCGGCAGCAGCCCGGTCTTGTCGGAGACCGAGAGCAGGGCGCGGCGGATCGGCACGAGGTCGTCAGTCATGGTCCCTCCAGCGAGCAGGAGCGCGCGCCGGATACGCCCGCGACGCCCAGCAGGTCCAGCGTCCGCGCCACCACGACGCGCTCGTCATAGACTGCCAGGGCACGGGCGCGGCCGGCTTCGCCCATGTGCTCGCGCAGGGCGGGATCATCCGTCAGCGCTCGCAGCGCCGCGGCGAGCGGGGCGACCTGCCGCGGCGGCACGAGCCGGCCGGTGACACCCTCCACCACCTGCTCGCGCGGGCCGCGCACGAGGCTTGCGACCACGGGAAGCGCCGTCAGCATCGCCTCGATCACCGACATCGGCAGGCCCTCGAAATGACTCGGCAGGGCGAAGATGTCGGAGGCCGCCAGCAGCGCCGGCACGTCCTCCCGATAGCCGAGCAGCCGCAGGCGGTCACCGAGACCGGAGGCGGCGAAATACCCGTCGAGCCGCTCGCCGTTATCGGACGGCAGCCGCTCGCCCGCCACCCACAGCTCCGCCCCCGGCACGTCGCGCATCGCGGCGAGTAGCTCGGGATGGCCCTTGTGGCGCACCAGGCGCGAGACGACGATCACCACCACGCGGTCGGACGGCACGCCGAGTTCCGCGCGGATGCGGGCGCGAGCCACGGGATCGGGGTGGAAGCGGGCGGGATCGCGGCCATTGCCGATCGCGACCGCGTGGCGGACGCCGAGGCGCAGGCGTGCGTCCTCCGCCTCCTCGGTCGAGACGGTGAGATAGACGTCGGTGATGCGCGCGCCGATCCATTCCATCGCAAACGCCGTGCAGCGCCGCAGCATCGGCCCCGGCTGGTTGAACAGGAATCCGTGGCAGGTGTAGGCGATCCGCGGCACGCCCGCCGCCCGCGCCGCGAGGCGCGCGAGGAAACCGCTGATCGGCATGTGTGCATGCACGAGGTCTGGCCGTTCGGCTCGCAGGAAGGCGACCAGGGCGGCGAATGCCCGGAGTTGGGCCACTGGCGAGAAGCTGCGTGCCATCGGCAGGGCGACGATGCGGAAACCCTCGGCGCGGGCGATCGCGAGCAGCGGACCCTCTGCACAGGCGCCGACCGCCTCGTGCCCGCGCCCGCGGATGCCGCGCATCAGCGGCAGCAGGAAGTGGCGCAGCGAAAAATCGACGTTGATGATCTCGACGATTTTCACGCGCGCTTCCGTCGCGGCGCGCGCGCCGAGGGGGTCAGGCGCAGGCAGCTCACGACGCAGGCGGCCCCCGCGCAGCCAGAGGCGATCAGCAGTGCCAGCGTGCTGCCGCGCGCGAGCGAGACGCCGAAGGTGACCGCGACCAGCGAGGCGCCGAGCGTCTGCCCGAGCAGCCGCGCCGTGGAGAGCATCCCGGAGGCGCCGCCCGAGCGTTCGCGCGGTGCGCTGCCGACCATCGCCCGGTTGTTAGGGGTCTGGAACAGGCCGAAACCGAAGCCGCACAGTGCCATGCGCCAGACGATTGCAAGGTCCGAGGGGTGTGCCGGCAGGGTCGCGATCAGCAGCAGGCCGGCGCAGAGGGTGGCAAGTCCTATGCCGCCGAGCAGCCCGGCGGGATAACGCTCTACGAGACGCCCGGCGAGCGGCGCCGCGACCGCGACGGCGAGCGGCCAGGGCGTGATGAGGAGGCCCGTGGCGACCTCCGAGCGGCCGAGCACGTCCTGAAGCCAGAACGGCAGGGCGACGAAGGCCATCATCTGCGCGCAGAACGAGCCGATGGAGGTGCCGATCGAGAGCCGGAAGATCGGGATGCGCAGCAGGTCGACCGGCAGCAGCGGGCTGCTGCGCGGCCATTCGCGCCGCACCAGCGCGGCGCCAGCGGCGACCGCCCCCACCAGTTCGAGCGCCGCCCAGCTGCGGTCGGCGGGATGGGCGAGCGAACTGACGCCGATGATGAGCAGGCCGAAGGCGAGCGCGCTCAGAACCGCGCTCCTGGTATCGAAGCGCCGCCCGGAGAGCGGCGTCCGCGGCAGCGAGGGGAAGGCGATCACGAGGGCCACGATCCCGAGCGGCACGTTGATCGCGAACAGCCAGGGCCATGCCGCGACGGAGAGGATGGCGGCGGCGACGCTCGGGCCGATGGCGGAGGCGATCGCGACCACCATCGCGTTGTAGCCGAGCGCGCGGCCGAGCATCCGTTGCGGGTAGATGAAGCGCACCAGGGCGGCGTTCATGCTCATGATGCCGGCCGCCCCGAGCCCCTGCAGCACCCGCGCCGCGGTCAGGGTGAGCAGGCTGGAGGAGAGCGCGCAGCACAGCGAGGCGATCGTGAACAGCGCGAGGCCGACCCCGTAGACCCGCCGGTAGCCGATGATCTCGCCCGCCGAGGCGAGCGGCAGCAGGGTCATCGTGACCGCAAGCTGGTAGGCGTTGACCACCCAGATGGCATCCTCGGGCCGGGCGCCGACGTCGTGGGCAATGGTGGGCAGGGCGACGTTGGCGATCGCCCCGTCGAGCACCGCCATCACGATCGCGATGAACACGGTGAGCATGGCCCAGTACCGTTGCGGTACGGGGAGTCCGTCCTGGGGCGTCATTCCGCGCGGACCCTAGCGCGGGGTGCCGCATTGCAGCAAAGAGGCGGCGGCTTTGACGCCGGACGGGCATGGCCCGCATAGTCCGACGCGAGCCTGGCCAGGGAGGAGGCGACCATGCCCAGCAACGAACTGCACCCCGAAACCCTCGCGCTGCACGCCGGCTGGCGATCGGACCCCACGACCGGCGCGGTCGCGGTGCCGATCTACCAGACCACGAGCTACCAGTTCCGCGACGCCGATCACGCCGCGAACCTGTTCGCGCTGAAGGAACTGGGAAACATCTACACCCGCATCATGAACCCGACGACCGCGGTTCTGGAGGAGCGGATCGCGGCCATTGAGGGCGGGGCGGCGGCGCTCGCGGTCGCGTCCGGCCAGTCGGCGTCGATGATGGCGGTGCAGAACCTCGCCCGCGCCGGCGACAACATCGTGAGTTCGACGGACCTCTACGGCGGCACCTGGAACCTGTTCGCGAACACGATGAAGGACCAGGGTATCGAGACCCGGTTCGTCGATCCGGCCGACCCGGAGGCGTTCGCGCGCGCCACCGACGACCGCACGCGCGCCTACTACGCCGAGACGCTGCCGAACCCGAAGCTCGCGGTGTTTCCGATCGCGGAGGTTGCGGCGATCGGCCGGCCGCTCGGCATCCCGCTCATCATGGACAACACGGCCGCGCCGCTGATCGCGCGCCCATTCGAGCATGGGGCGGCGGTGGTGATGTATTCTCTCACCAAGTATTGCGGGGGGCATGGCAACTCGATCGGTGGTGCGATCATCGACGGCGGCAATTTCGACTGGTCGGCTCACAAGACGCGACAGCCGGCGCTGAACACGCCCGATCCGAGCTATCACGGCGCGGTCTGGGCGGAGGCGGCCAAGCCCTTAGGCCCGATCGCCTATATCCTGAAGGCGCGGGTGACGCTGCTGCGCGATGTCGGCGCCGCACTCTCGCCGTTCAACAGTTTTCTGTTCCTGCAAGGGATCGAGACTCTGCCGCTGCGGATGGCGCGGCATTGCGAGAATGCGATGCGCGTGGCCGAGCACCTCAGCGGGCGGCCCGAGGTCGAGCGGGTGATCTATCCCGGCGTGCAGACCGGGACGACGCGCGCGCGAGCGGACAAGTATCTCCGTGGCGGCTACGGGAGCCTGGTCGGCATCGAGCTGAAAGGCGGGCTGGCGGCGGGGAAGGCGTTCATCAACTCGCTGAAACTGCTCTACCACGTCGCCAACATCGGCGACAGCCGCAGCCTGGCAATTCACCCGGCGAGTACGACGCACAGCCAGCTCACGCCGGAGGAGCTGGCGGCGACGGGTGCGACCGAGGGCTACGTGCGGCTCTCGATCGGGCTGGAGCACATCGACGACATCCTGGCCGACATCGATCGCGGGCTGGCGGCGGCGGGGCGGTAGGGGATTGCTGCGCCGCTTTGCGAGCTACTACCGCCCGCATCGTGGCCTGTTCCTGCTCGATTTCGGCTGCGCGGTCGTGTCCGGCGTGCTGGAACTCGGCTTTCCGATGGCGGTCGCGGCCTTCGTTAACCGGCTGCTGCCGGGCCGCGACTGGGGACTGATCGCCGCCGCCGCGGCGGGACTTGGCGCGATCTATCTGCTCAACACCGGGCTGATCGCGATTGTCACCTACTGGGGCCACCGGCTCGGCATCGCGATCGAGACCGAGATGCGCCGCCGCGCCTTCGACCATCTCCAGATCCTGTCGTTCTCCTTCTACGACGAGCAGAAGACCGGCCGGCTGATCGCGCGCGTGACCAAGGACCTCGAGGACGTGGGCGAGGTCGCGCATCACGGGCCGGAGGATCTGTTCATCGCGGTGATGACGTTCGTGGGCGCGTTCGCGCTGATGTTTGCGCTCGACGAGCCGCTCGCGCTGCTCACCAGTTTCGTGGCGCCCCCGATCCTGTTCATCGCGACCCGCTTCGGCGCGCGGTTGACGCTCAATTTCCGCGCGATCTTCGCCGGCATCGGCGCCTTCAACGCGCGCGTCGAGGAGAACATCGGCGGCATGCGCGTCGTGCAGGCCTTCGCCAACGAGGCGCACGAGCGGGCGCTGTTCGCGCGCGACAACGAGAGCTACCGGCGCGCCAAGCTCGAAGGCTACCGGATGATGGCGACGAGCACGGCGCTGAGCTATCTCGCGATGCGCGGCACGCAGGTGATCGTGATGGTCGCGGGTGCGTGGTTCGTGGAGCGCGGGACGCTCTCGTCGGGCGATTTCGTGGGGTTCCTGCTCCTCGTCGGCGTCTGTTTCCGGCCGATCGAGAAGATCAGCGCGGTGTTGGAGGTCTATCCGAAGGGCGTCGCCGGCTTCCGCCGCTTCTGCGACCTGATCGACACGCAACCGATGCTGGTCGACCGGCCCGGCGCCCGCCCCGCACCCCGGCTGCGCGGCGAGATCGTCTTCGAGGCGGTGTGGTTCGGCTACGGGCCGGGGCGGCCGGTGCTGCGCGATGTGAGCTTGCGGATCGCCGCCGGCGAGACGGTCGCCTTCGTGGGACCCTCGGGCGCCGGCAAGAGCACGATCTGCGCCCTGCTGCCGCGCTTCTACGAGGTGGCTGCCGGAAAAATAACCATCGACGGGATCGACATCCGCGACATGACGCTGGCCTCGCTGCGCCGGCAGATCGGGGTGGTGGCGCAGGACGTGTTCCTGTTCGGCGGCACGGTGCGCGAGAATATCGCCTATGGAAGGCTGGAGGCGAGTGAGGCGGAGATCAGCGAAGCGGCCGAGCGGGCGCGACTGGAGGCGACGATCGCGCGCCTGCCGGACGGGCTCGACACCGTGATCGGCGACCGCGGCGTGAAGCTCTCGGGCGGCCAGCGACAGCGCGTCGCGATCGCGCGCATGTTCCTCAAGAACCCGCCGATCCTGATCCTGGACGAGGCGACCAGCGCGCTCGACAGCGAGACCGAGCGCGCGATTCAGCAATCACTATCCGAGCTCGCCGCCGGCAGGACCACGCTGGTGGTGGCCCACCGGCTCGGGACGATCCGCGATGCGGACCGGATCGTGGTGGTCGATGAGCTTGGGGTCGCCGAGCAGGGGCGGCATGGCGAGCTGCTGGTCGCGGGAGGCGCCTATCGGCGGCTGCACGACGCGCAGTTCGGGGTCTGACGATCGCACCGCGGTTTCAATCGGCCGCCTCCGGTCCGAGCCGCCGCTGCACGAGTTCCTGCAAGCTGCAGCGATCCAGCACCCCCGCCATCGCATCGCGGGCGTGCGCCAACACGTGGCGCAGCGCGCAGGCGCGCACCTCCGTGCAGTCGGCGCAGGCCTCGAATTGGGTGCGGCTCGCGCAGGGTGTGAGTGCCAACGGCCCGTCGATCAGCCGCAGCACCTCGCCCACGGAGATGTCGGCGGCCGGGCGCGCGAGCCGATGGCCGCCGCCGCGGCCGCGCCGGCTCTCGATCGCCCTGTGGTCGCGCAACTGCACTAGGATTGCCTCGAGGAACTTGCGCGGGATGCTCTCCCGTGCGGCCACGTCGGCCGCGAGGGTCCACCCGCCTGCGTCCGCCCGCTCGGCAAGCAGCGTCAGGGCGCGCAGGGCGTATTTGGCTTTGCTCGACATCATGGCTGGGGTCCGTCGCCGCGGGCGGGGCTGATCCGCTTCTGGACCAAGCCCGTCGGTTGTCAAGGCGGCCATCCGGACGCCTCGCCGTCCGTAGGGGAAGCAGGGCCGGGTGTGATGGGTCGTGGGAAGCAACGCCGCACGCGGTGCGGCGAAGCAGGAGCAGGGACAGGCAGGCGAGTGCGGGAGAGCATGCGGATGAGCGGGACGGCTGGTGCGGTTCGGGCGACTCCGCCGGCCGGCGTGCGGCGCAAGCCGATGGCGCTG
>DATAYA010000076.1:0-7926 GCA_036272815.1 Acetobacteraceae bacterium | reverse complement strand
GAGCCAGCGCGCCTGCGCGCCCGTCGCGATCACGACCGAGTCCGCGAGATAGACGTCGCCGCCGTCGCCGACGCAGCGGAACGGGCGCGTCGAGAAATCGGCCGAGACGATGATGTCGCCCAGGATCGTGGTGCCGACGTGTGCGGCCTGGAGCGCCATCTGCTCCATCAGCCACGGCCCCTGGATCGCCTCGGCGAAGCCCGGGTAGTTCTCGACGTCGGTGGTGATGGTGAGCTGGCCGCCCGGTTGCAGGCCGGCGACCAGGATCGGGTCCAGGCTTGCGCGCGCGGCGTAGATCGCGGCGGTGTAGCCGGCGGGGCCGGCGCCGATGATGAGCATGTGGGTGCGGCGGGTGTGGGTGGTCATCGAGGCCTTCATCCGTGTGCGGCTGCGCGCCCGGGGTATGCTGCGCGCCCGGGGTATATCGGCCGCGACGCGGCGGCAGGCAACCTTGCGACACGCGGTGCGCTTGCCGGGCCGTGCCTCGGCAATGATATTGCGCCGGGGAGCCCCATGCGAACGCAACGCCACGATCTGCCGCCGCTCGACGCGATCGACCGCCGAATCCTGATCGAGCTGCAGGAGGACGGGCGGATGACCAACGTCGAACTCGCGCGACGGGTGGGCATCTCGGCCCCCCCATGCCTGCGCCGGGTGCGACGGCTGGAGGAGGACGGCTACATCCGCGGCTATCACGCCGACACCGACCCGCAGATGCTCGGGTGGGAGATCGTGTTCTTCGCGATCGTCGGGCTGGAGAGCCAGAAGGAGACGGTGCTGGCGGGCTTCGAGGCGCTGGTCGCGGCGTGGCCGGAGGTGCGGGAGTGCCACATGATCCGCGGCGGCGGCGATTTCCTGCTGCGGCTGGTGGCGCGCGACACGGCGCACGAGAACCAGCTCACCCAGCGCCTGACGGGAGCGCCGAGCGTGAGCCGCGTGCAAACGCTGCAGACGATCCGCACGAGCCGGAGCGTGGCCGGGGTGCCGCTGGTTTGACGGACCGGAACTCGGGACGCCGGCGCGCGCCCGCACTCCCGGGGCCGACCGTCTCCGGCAACCGGCGGGAAAGTCTCCTCCCCCTCCTGCCGGCCATCATCCTCGCCCTTCTCACCCTCATCCGCCTCGTGGTCGCCGCCAGCAGCGGCCTCTCGCCGGACGAGGCGTATTACTGGGTCTGGTCGCGGGCCCTGGCGCCCGGCTATCTCGATGCGCCGCCGATGGTCGCTCTCTGGATCCGCGCCGGCACCGCGATCGCCGGGCCGGGCACGCTCGGCATCAGGGCGCTGGCACCGCTCTCCGCGCTGCTCGGCACCGGATTGCTGGTGGCGGCGGCCGAGGACCTGGTGCCGGGGCGGCAGGCCGGGCTGGTCGCGGCGGCGCTGCTGAACGCGACGGTGCTGTTCGGCGTCGGCGCGGTGACCATGACGCCCGACACGCCACTGCTGTTCTTCTGGACGCTGGCGCTGTTCGCGATGGGGCGGCTGCTGGCAACCGGCGAGGGGCGCTGGTGGCTGCTCGCGGGCGCCGCCATCGGCTGCGCGATGCTGAGCAAGTACACGGCCCTGTTGCTCGCCATCGGCGTGGCGCTGTGGCTGGTCGTGGTTCCGGCCGCGCGCCCGTGGCTGCGGCGCTGGCAGCCCTGGGCCGCGGCGGCGCTGTCGGTCGCGATCTTCGCGCCGGACCTCGCCTGGAACGCGGCGCACCACTGGGCGAGCTACATCAAGCAGGGCGGGCGCACCGGGGTCTGGCACCCGGCCGACGCGCTCCGCTATCTCGGCGAGCTGGTCGGCGGCCAGGCCGGCCTCGCGACGCCGCTCGTTTTCGTCCTTTGCGTCTGCGGTGTCTGGTGGGCGGCGCGGAGGGGTCTGCGCGGCGATCCGGCGGCCGGGCTGCTGGCACTGCTGACGGTTCCGGGCGCGCTCGTGTTCCTCGAACACGCGGTCGGCGGGCGGGTGCAGGCGAACTGGCCGGCGGTGCTCTACCCGGCCGCCGCGGTCGCTGCCTGCGCGCTGCGATGGCGGCCGTGGCGGAGTGCGGCGGCGATCGGCTTCGCGATGACGGCGCTCGTCTATCTTCAGGCGACCGCGGCGCCGTGGCACCTGCCCCCGAAGCAGGGCGCGGTGTTCGCGCGGCTCGCGGGCTGGCCGGAGCTGGGAGCCGCGATCGACCAGGCACGCATGGCCACCGGCGCCCGCTTCGTCGCCAGCGACGAATACGGCCTCGCCTCCGAGCTGGCCCGCACCCTCCCCGGCTTCGTGCCCGTGGTCGCCGCGGCGCCGCGCTGGCGGCTGTTCGCACTGCCATCGGCGGCACACGTGACGGAAGGGCAGGTCGGGCTGCTGGTGCAGAGCGTCCATCGCAGCGGGCTCCCGGATGCTGCGCCGTGGGCGTCGATCACCCGCATCGGCCGGCTCTCGCGCATCCGGCACGGGACGGTCGCCGAGGATTATCGCCTCTATCGCGTGGTGGGAGCGCCCGCAGGCGGCGGCTACGCGGTGCTGCTGCCGAGGCCGGACATCGTCGGCCAGGCGCTGACGTCGATCCCGGACAACGCCGTGAACAGGGCGAGGTCGTCGCGATAGAGCGCCCTCAGGTGCGTGACGCTGTCGGTGTCGGGCGCCGAGGGAAAGGCCGCCGGCAGCCGCACATTGGCCCGCAGGTCCGCGACAGCGGCGAGCGGTGCCAGACCGAGGAAGTCGGTCACGCGGCGCAGCGTCGGCACCGGCTCGGAGGCAAGTCCGGCGGCGTCCAGCAGCAGCATCTGGCGGCGCGGGAACAGCGCCAACGCCGTGTCGAGTTGGGCGCCGTAAAAGCCGCGCTCGACATAGCTGAACACCCGCCAGGCCGGAGCGCGCGGCGCCCCGGGCGGCAGCCGCGCCCGGCCGGGGCCGATCGCAGCGGCGAATGGCAGCCTCTCGTCGCCGCGCGCCGATTCCATGCACCACTGCGAGTAGGCGCGCGCGATCGGGTCGCGGAACAGCAGGATCAGCCGCATCTCCGGCCGGTAGGCGCGTACGCGGGCGAGCGCGCCCGGCCAGAACAGGGTGATGGGCGTCGCTTCGAACCATCGCCGGGCGGGGTCGGAGAAGTGCCCGTGCAGCGCCGCATAGTCGGGCTGCGACCAGTCCCGCGCCTCGTCATCGAAGAAATGCAGCTCCTTCTGCGCCGGCGCCTCCAGCGCCGGATGGGCTCGCAGATGGTCGTAGAGCGCCGTGGTGCCGGCCTTCTGCACGCCCGCTATCAAGAACGAGAGCGTCACCGCCGCGCCGCCAGCCACGCCGCGAGACCGGCGAGCTGCGGCACCCGCACCGGCGCCGCGAGCGGCCCCGACAGCAGCAGGCCGGCGGTCGGCCCGCCCGCCGTCGCCCCGCCCGCCGTCGCCCCGCCCGCCGTCGCCCCCGGACCGTCCGGGTGCAGTGCCACGTGCAGGTCGAGCGCGCCGGCGGCGAGCGAGGCGGTGCCGGAGAGCGAGGCGGTGCCGTCCGGTGCTGCCAGCGCGCCTTCGTCCACATCGAGGCTGCCCCGTGCGAGCGTGCCCGCGAGCGCCAGCGTGGCGAAGGGCGAGGCACCGCCCGCGAGTGCCCGTGCCGCGTTCTCGCGCAGATGGGACGGGTCGCCCGCAACCGCCCGTCGCAGCGCCGGAAGATCGAAACCGGCCGCGGTGCCGCCGGTGACCTGCACCGTGATCCGTCCGGCCAGGGTCGCCAGCAACGCTGCCGGGCTGTAGCCGCGCGCCGTCACGCTGACGGCGGCATCGGCGCGACCGGCGGTGAGGTCGAGCGGCAGGCCGAGCACGGGGGCTGCGATCCGCGCGCCGGCAACACCCAGGGTCGCCGAAAGGCGCGGCGGCGTCTGCGCGGCATCGAGTGCCAGCTGTCCGGTGAGCGTGCCGCCGTCCAACTCCGCGTCGAGATCATCGAGGCGGAGCGTGCCGCGATCGACCGCGAGCCGCCCGCGCATCCGCCGCAGCACGGTCGCCTTGCCGTCCAGCACGCGGTTGGCGGCGAGGCGGAGGTTGCCCGACCAGCCGGGATGATCGGCCAGCAGGGCCGGCAGCACCGGCGGGCGAGTATCGCGCAGGCGTGGCCAGGGCAGCGGCAGCGCCGCCGCGTCGAGTGCGCCGGAGAGCCGCGGCCCGGCATCGGTCCAGTCGATCGCCAGGGTTCCGCCGGCACGCAGCGCCCCGGCCGCGAGGTCGATCCCGGAGGCGGCGAGGTGGCCCGGACTGGCGGTCACTGTGGCCCGGAGCGAGAGCGGGCCGGCACCGAGCCAGGCGGCATCCGCGAGACCGAGCGCCGAGACGTCCGGCGCCGCGACCGCGACCGCGACCGGGCCGGCGGCGCTGCGGGCGCCGAGGTCGATCGTCGGGCTCGCATCGACACGCACCGCGCCGGCCGCGAGGTGCAAGGTCGCCAGCAGCGCCGCCGTCTTCCCGGCAACGCGGAGCGACGCCTGCGCCGGTCCGTGCAGCGGCCAGAACCCCGGCAGCAGCGTCGCCAGCCGGCCGGCATGGTCGGTGGCGAGATCGAGCTGGCCTGCCAGCGTCCCATCCGCCCCGAGCCGGCCCGAGGCGGAAACCGCCGCACCCTCCAGCCGCAGCGCGAGCCGGCGCAGCGCGATGCCGCCGGCGCCGGCGCTCGCGGCCAGCGTCACGTCTTCCGCCCGGAAGTCGTCGAGCGTCACGACCGCGGCGCGCAGCCGCAACCCGAGATCAAGACGCAACCCGAGGTCAAGACCGGGCGCACCAGCGATCCCCGTCGCATCCAGCCCCGCAAGATCGAGCGTGCCCACCGAAAGCCGCGCGTCCAGGGCCGGCTGCGCTCCAAGCCGCAGCAGCAGCGTCCCCGACACCTTCGTGCCGCCCGCCTCGCCGGTGATGGCGTCGAGCGCGATCCGGCCGGGCGAGACCGCGAGCCGCGCCGAGAGCTGCACATTCCGCGGTGCCGGCAGGGCCGCCGGCAGACCCGCAAGCGGCGCCGCCCAATGCCACGTCGCCGGGATGTCGCCGCCGTCGAGCCGCACCGCGCCGGCGAAGCCGCCCGCCTGCGCCGCGCCGCGCAGTTGCAGCGTGACACCGCCCGGCAGGTCGGCCGAGGCGTCACGCAGGATGAAGCCGTGATCCGTCAGGTCGAGCCCGGCGCGCAGCTCGCGCAGGTCCCCAGTCCCGAGCCGCGCCGCCTCGGCAGAGAGGTCGATCCCGATCGGCAGCAGCCTCGGTCCGCCGCCGTGCGCCAACGCCGCCGCCCAGGCCGGAAGGTCCATCCGCGCGGTGCGCAGCGCGAGATCGAGCCGTGGGCTCGGACCCAGCCGCAGCGCGATCGCGCCGCTGGCCGGCTCAGCGCCCAGGCGCAGCACCAGCCCGTCCGCGAGCGCCAGGTCGCCCGCGACGGTCAGCCGGCCACGTCCGGTCCATGCCTCGTGCGGCGCCGCGACCAGGGCACCAAGATCGGCGCCGCTTCCGGCGATCGTGCCCGCAAGTGTGCCGTCCGCCGCGAGCCGGGCACTGATCCGCGCATCGGTGCCGGCGAGCCGCCCCGTGCCCGCCAGGGTCGCGTCGAGCGCCGCCGCGCCGTCCGCCCCCGGCCGCGACAGGCGCAGGCCGAACCGCCAGCGCTGCCGCCCGATCCAGCCATCGCCGGCGGCGACCAGCGTGCCGGTCAGGCGGTCGGCCGACACCAGCGCCGCGACGCCGCTGATCGCGAGGCGACCGACCGTGATCCGCCCGTCCTCGATGCGGGCCGCCATTTGGCCGAGCCAGGGCGGAGGCAGCAGCGCCGCGGGATGCAGTGCGGCCGGCCAGGGGAGGCGCCAGTCCGCACCGGAGAGCAGCAGTGCCTCCGCCCGCAGCCGGCCGGCGAGCAGCGGCAGCAGCGCCAGCCGCAGCCGGAGCGCCCGCGCCGCCAGGCTCGCGCCCCCTGGTGTCACGATGGTCACGCCCTCGGCGTCGACCTCCGGCGCCGGCAGCAGCACGAGGCGCACCGGGCCTGCGATCCGCACCACCGCCCCGCCCAGCGCGCGGCCGGCCAGCGCCGCGATCGGGCCGCGCAGCCGCTCGGGCCCGACCAGCGAGGGAGCGAAGAAAGCGGCGGCAAGCGCCATCGCCAGGAGGACCGCGACCGCGACGAGGACGCGGCGGCCGCTCACCTGTCCCCGCGCCCCTTGTGGCCTTCTAAGCGAGCGCCCGCGTCATGCACTCGCCGCACCGTACCCGCCGCCGCCCGGCGTCTCGATTGCCACGACGTCGCCCGCGACCAGTTCCACGCGATCGGTGCCGGTCAGCACGGTGCGGCCGCCATCCGCGTGCTCGACCCATTGCCGCCCGGGTGCGCCGTCGGCACCGCCCGCGAGCCCGAACGGGGCGACATTGCGCCGCGAGGCAACGATCACCGCCGTCATCGGGGCGAGGAACCGGATGCGCCGCACCGCGCCGTCGCCGCCGCGGAAGCGGCCGGCGCCACCCGATCCGCGGCGGATCGCGAAGCGCTGCAGCCGCACCGGATAGCGCAGCTCCAGCACCTCGGGATCGGTCATGCGAGTGTTCGTCATATGCGTCTGCACCGCAGCCGTGCCGTCGAAGCCGGGACCGGCGCCGGTGCCGCCGCAGATCGTTTCGTAATACTGCAGCCGCGCGTTCCCGAAAATGAAGTTGTTCATCGTCGCCTGGCTGCACGCGATCGCGCCGAGCGCGCCGAACAGCGCGTTGCAGGTCGCCTGGCTGACCTCGGTGTTGCCCGCAACGACGGCGGCCCCGGGCGCGGGGGACAGGAAAGTGTCCGGCGGGATCACGATCTCGATCGGCTTGAGGCAGCCGTCATTGAGCGGGATGTCGTCGCCGACCAGGCAGCGGAACACGTAGAGCACGGCCGCGCGCGTCACCGCCGGCGGGGCGTTGAAATTGTCCGGCCGCTGCGCGCCGGTGCCGGTGAAATCGACGACCGCCGCCCGCCGCACCCGATCGACGCGCACCGCAACGACGAGCGGCGAGCCGTCATCCATCACGTAGCGGAATTCGCCGTCGCCGATGCGGTCGATCACCCGGCGCACGCTCTCCTCGGCATTGTCCATCACATGCCGCATGTACGCCTGCACCACGTCCCAGCCGAACTGCGCCACGACCCGCGTCAGCTCCTGCGCGGACTTGGCGTTCGACGCGACCTGCGCCTTGATGTCGGCCACGTTCACGTCCGGGCTGCGCGCCGGATAGCGCGCGGCCCCGAGCAGGGCGCGGAACTCGGCCTCGCGGAAATGCCCGGCGTCGACGAGCAGAAAATCGTCGATCACCACGCCCTCTTCCTCCAGCGTGCGCGAGGCGGGTGGCGTCGAGCCCGGCGTCAGGCCGCCGATATCGGCGTGGTGGCCGCGGCTGCCGACGAAGAACCGTATCTTTTCGCCAGCCGGGTCGAAGACCGGCGTAATGACGGTCACGTCCGGCAGGTGCGTGCCGCCGTTATAGGGGTTGTTCAGCGCCACCACGTCGCCCGGCCGGAGCGTGCACGCGCGAAGCCGCAGCACAGTGCGCACGCTCTCGCCCATCGCACCCAGATGCACCGGCACATGCGGCGCATTGGCGACGAGGGCGCCCTCGGCGTCGAACACCGCGCAGGAGAAGTCGAGCCTCTCCTTGATGTTGACGCTCATCGAGGTGTTCTGCAGCACCGCACCGGCCTGCTCGGCGGCACTCATGAAGATGTTGTTGAACAGCTCGAGCAGCACCGGATCGGCGCTCTCGGTGCCGGCGGCGACGCGCCGGCCGCGCGGCGACGTGCGGTGCAGCAGCAGGTGGTCGCGCGGGGTCGCCTCCGCAGTCCAGCCCGGTTCGATGATGGTGGTCGCGCCGGACTCGAGGATGAGCGCCGGCCCCGCGATGCGGTCGCCGGCCCGCAAGTCGGCGCGCTCGAACACCGGGGCCGCGTGGGCGGCGCCGCC